>JACPSR010000115.1 GCA_016193175.1 Candidatus Omnitrophota bacterium | reverse complement strand
TTGTTCGTTGTGGAGACGCACACCGAACACCGAACAATGAACAACGAACAAGGAACGATGAACAAAGTCCGTGTGACCTCCTGCAGGAGGGACGGGCGGTTGATCCCGCGCAATTCGAGGGGGTTGCGCGGCGGATCCGTGATCCTTCGGCCGGGAGAGACGATGGCGTGGCACTCGACGGGGAGCCGCGAGGAGCTCCTGATCGCGCTGGAGGGCCGCGTGCGGGTCGAGGCGCAGACGTCTCGCCGGAGCGTTCGGTCGATTTCGCTGAAGAGCGGCTCCTGCGTGTTCCTGCCGGAAGCGACGCGGCACCGCGTCGTCAATCGATCCCGGGCCGCCGCGCGCTACCTCTATATCACCGCCGCCGCCACATGACGAACACACATCGGTTGTTAAATGTTGAATGCGTAAGGCGTAATGTCGCGCAACAGACGGTATTGGCCGTTCCATTACGCATTACGCATTTCACATTGAACAGCGTCGTAGTGAAGCATGATGGTGCCGTTACGCCCTGAGACGCTCGTCGCGCGGCTGCGGGACCTCGGCATTGCGACCCCGCAGCAGATCGAGCAGGCCAAGCAGGAGCTGGCCAACACCCAGGAGCGATTCAGCGCCATCCTCATGCGCCAAGGGCTCCTGCGGGATGCGGACGCCGGGAAACGGCTTGCCGCTCAGTGTGGCTCGGTGCCGCAGCCGCTGGACGCGCGGCCAGCGCCGACACCGAGCGCCGCTCAGATTCCAACGCCGGTCTGGCGCCGGCACCGGCTCATGCCGATGCGGGAGGAGGGGGGGAAGCTGCTGCTCGTCACCGATGACCCCTTATCGGTCTTCGCCCTTGATTTTTTCCAGAGTCGATGCGGGTGCGTGATGGAGGCGGCGTTGATCCGCGAGGAGGACTTTGCCGATCTCTTGGGGGCAACCGATCAACCATCCGCGCGGAAGGCAGACGCCATCAGCCACACTGACCAGACGCCTTCCGTCGCCGCTGAGGTCGAGCCCGGCTCCTCCGATGAGCCCATCATCCGCCTGGTCGATTCCATGCTGGCCGAGGCCGTCCGCAGGCGGGCGAGCGACATCCACATCGAGCCGGGCACAGCTCGCCTGCGCGTTCGCTACCGCATTGACGGCGTCCTGCATGAGGTCACTAGCCCCCCGCCGGCGCTCCATGGTCCGCTCGTCAGCCGCGTCAAGATCATGGCGGGGCTCAACATCGCCGAAAAGCGGCTCCCGCAGGATGGTCGTCTCCAGCTCGCCGTGGAGCACCGCTCGATGGACGTGCGGATCTCGACGCTGCCGGCCAGCCACGGGGAGTCGATCGTCATGCGCCTCCTGGACCGCAGCCAGCCGACCCGCGGCCTTCCAGAGCTGGGTCTCTTGCCGGAGGAACAGGCGCGGTGGGCGGAGCTCATCCGCCGGCCTCACGGGATGGTTTTGGCGACCGGGCCGACCGGCTCAGGGAAGACCACCACCCTCTACGGCGCCCTGGCCCTGCTCAATCAACCGAATCGGAAGCTCATCACCGTTGAAGATCCGGTTGAGTACCAGTTGTCCGGGGTCAATCAAGTCGCCGTGAAGCCCTCGATCGGTCTGACCTTCGCCGCAGGGTTGCGATCGATGTTGCGCCAAGCCCCGGATGTCATCATGGTCGGGGAGATCCGCGATCAGGAGACCGCGCAGATCGCCGTTCAGGCGGCGCTGACCGGCCACCTGGTCCTCTCGACGCTCCACACGAATGACGCGCCCTCAGCGATCACGCGGCTCATCGATATGGGCCTTCCGCCGTTCCTCATCGCCTCGACGGTCCAGGGGGTGTTGGCGCAGCGGCTCGTGCGGCGCATCTGTCCGGACTGTCGCATCACGGACAACGCCACCCTTGAAGAGCGGCAGTTCCTCGAGGCGTCCGAGATGGCGCAGGTGATCCGCAGCAACGGATGCGACCGATGCCACGGCTCAGGGTTCTTCGGCCGCGTGGGAATCTTCGAGCTCCTGACGGTCACGGGCGCCATCCGAGCGCTCATCGTGCGCAAGCCCACCGCTTCGGCGCTTCGCCAGGCCGCCCTCCGCGCGGGGATGCGGTCGCTGAGGGAGGACGGCCGTCTCAAAGTCCGCGAGGGCCTCACGACGGTGGCTGAGGTGATGCGGGTGGTCTTGGACGCATGATGACGGAGCCAGACGCGCAACTGAACGTCCAGGCGCTCGCAGAGGCGGTGTCCCTCGTGGGGTCCATCGGCGTCCCCTCGGAGGCGGCGAAGGACGGCGCGGCGCTCATGGAACTGGCCAGCCAGGCGCCGGTGGTTCGGCTGGTCGACGTCATCCTGCTCGAAGCGGTCAACCGGAGGGCCTCCGACGTCCACCTCGAAGCCTTTGAGCAAGACGTGTGCGTGCGCTACCGGATCGATGGGCGCTGCTACCTTGTGGCCCGGCCTCCCAAGAGCCTGGCCTTCGCCATGACCTCGCGGATCAAAGTCCTCGCCAACCTGGACGTCGCGGAGTCTCGGCTTCCGCAGGACGGCCGCATCCTCCTCAGCGTCAACAACCGCCAGATCGACCTGCGCGTCTCGACGCTGCCGACCCTGTGCGGGGAGAGCGTCGTCCTGCGCGTGCTCGACAAAGGGTCGCTGGACAAGACGCTC
>JACPSR010000114.1 GCA_016193175.1 Candidatus Omnitrophota bacterium | reverse complement strand
GGCAATATGATCATCGATATCGGGGGCGGCACGACGGAGATGGCCGTCATCTCCCTCGACGGCATCGTGGTGTCGCGCTCGATCCGCATCGCCGGCGATGAGATGGATCAGGCCATCATCGAGCACCTCCGCAAGACCTATAACCTCATGATCGGGGAGCGCACCGCCGAGGAGATCAAGATCCGCATCGGTTCGGCCTACCCGCTCGATCAGGAGCTCACCATGGAGGTCCGCGGTCGGGATCTGGTGAGCGGCCTGCCGAAGACGGTGACCATCACCTCGGAGGAGGTGCGGGAGGCGCTGTCAGAGCCGATCCGGTCCATCATCGAGGCGGCTCGCCTCACCCTGGAGAAGACCCCCCCGGAGCTCTCCGCCGACCTCATCGACCGTGGCATCGTCCTGGCAGGCGGCGGGTCGCTCCTGCGCGGCTTCGATCGGCTGCTGGCGGAAGAGACGGGGCTTCCGGTCCACATCGCGGAGAACCCCGTGACCGCCGTCGCGCTCGGCGTCGGGAAGGGCTTGGACAACATCCGCTACCTGCGCAGCCGGATCGCCGTCTCGACCGACCGGACCCCGAGAGATTTCTAGAAAAACGGCGATCGCGCCGTTTTTCATGCGCACTCCTCCTCGCACCGTTCCGATCCTGGCGGTGGCCGTCGCCGCCCTCCTTGTCTTCCACCGTCCGTTCAGAGACCTGACCCTCACGTTCCTCCGCCTTCCCTTGACGGCGGTCAGAGCGGTCGCCGGCGTCCTCCTCGCGTTGCCTCACTTGCCGTCACTAGCCCAGGAGAACGCCGCCCTCCGCGCCCGGTTGGCTGAGCGCCAATTAGAAAGCGCCCGCCTCCGGGAGCTCCTCCGGCGCACCCAACAGGGCCAGGCGCTAACCAAAGCCCCCGCAGCCCCCCGCGGCATCGTGGCGATGGTCATCGGTCGCTCAACCATCCCCACGCAGCACACGGTCGTGTTGAATCAAGGCGAGAGGCAGGGGCTCACCGTGAACAGCGTCATCCTTGATGCGGCTGGAGTCACCGGCCGCGTCATCGATCTCTTTCCCTCGAGCTGCCTCGTGATGCTGGTGACGGATCCGGAGAGCCGAATCGCCGCGTCCATTGAGCGCTCGCGCGAGACGGGCTTGCTCGCGGGCCGCGGCCGCGGGCACTGCGAGTTGATCTACCTGGATGCCCAGGCGGACATCCAGGAGGGGGATCGCGTGGTGACGGCGGGGCTCGGGGGATCCTTCCCGAAAGGGCTCGTGCTGGGGAAGGTGACGCGCGTCGTTCGCGATGAGCCCTCTGGCTCGACCTCGGCGTGGGTGAGCCCCGCGGCGCATCTGGGTCAGTTGGAAGAGGTCCTGTGTCTCTTGCCGGATGCCACGGCCTCAGCGGGCGCAAGGGGCGAGGGGCGGGCGACAAGATGAGAGTTCTTATCGGGTGCCTGGCGGCGCATCAGCTCTTGGCCCATGTGGTCCCTTCACCCTGGTGGCTTCCAGATCTGACGCTGATCGGTCTCGTCCTGAGTGTCGGGAAGGCTCCCCAGCGATGGGCCGTGTTGTCGCTTACTGTGGGATGCTTCGCAATGCTGTGGATGGCTCGATGGGCTGGCGCTATCTTCCTCGGGTATCTGCTGTGCGGGTGGGCCGTTGGGACGCTGGCTCGCTGGTGGGATACCGCCGACGCTCGAATCCAGGGGTGTCTCGTCCTGGCGGCCGGCGCCGCCATGACGCTGGGCCTCCTCTGGCTCGATCATCTCTGGTCGCTCCCCGTCCTGGGGTTGGCGCTCGCGCGCGTCCTCGTCACCGGTGGTTGCACCCCGCTCGTTCGACGCCTCGTTGATACCAAAGCGCGACGTTGATGGGTCGGATGGCGCAGCTCCGTTTGCTCCTCGTCATCGTCTTTGGGCTGCTGGTCCTTCGCCTCGCGCAGTTGCAGGTGGTTCAAGGCGCGTACTACCGTCAGCGCGCCGACCAAAATCGATTGCGCGTGATCCCCGAACAGGCCCCCCGAGGGCTCATTGTGGATCGTCGGGGACGGATCCTCGCCGGCAACCAGACCGTCTTTGGGGTGGCGCTGATCCCCCAGGAGCTGGAAGACCCGCCGTCGGCGCTGGCGCGGGTGAGCGACCTCGTCCACCGTCCCGCCGACATCCTCCAGCGGGAGTACGCCAGGGCGCAGGGCGCGGCGTTCCTCCCCGCCACAGTCGTCCCTCGTCTTCCAAAGGAAATCGCCATTCAATTGGAAGAGGAGCGATGGCGGCTCCCCGGTGTGCTCGTCAGGGCGGAACCCGTCCGGTCCTACCCACTCGGGACGACGGCGGCTGCCCTCTTGGGCTATCTGAGTCAGCCGACGGCTGACGAGCTCCCACGCCTGAAACCGTTCGGCATTCGCCCGAGGGAGCTCGTGGGGCGCTCGGGGGTGGAGCAGCTCTTGGATCACGCCTTGCGCGGGCGCTCCGGGGGGCTCGTGGTCGAGGTGAACCATCGGGGGCAGCAGGTCCGCGTGATCAGTCGGCGAGCGCCGGAGGCGGGGGCGCAGGTGACGCTTACTATTGACGCTCAACTTCAGTCGTTGGTCGAGGAGGCCTTTCGCCTTCAACCCGGCGCGGCCGTCGTCCTCGACCCGAAGACCGGCGAGGTGCTGGCGATAGTGAGCATGCCGACGTTTTCGCCTGAGGCGTTTACGGCGCCTGACCTGGAAGCCGTCCGCCGGCTGCTCAACGATCCACACGCACCCCTGATGAACCGAGCCACGCTGGGGGTGTATCAGCCCGGGTCGGTTCTCAAGCTGGTGACCGCGGCCGCCGCGTTGGAGCAGCAACTCGTCACACCGTCTACGACGGTCGTCTGCCCAGGCTCGATGACCATTGGAGACCGGACCTTTCACTGTTGGTACAGGGACGGTCATGGCCCCATGCGGTTGGAGGAAGCCCTCATGCAATCGTGCAACGTGTACTTCATGCATCTTGGCCGGATGCTGGGGCTTCCACGCTTGCGGACGGCCTTGGAGTCGCTCGGCTTCTCGCGCCGGACGGGTTGGCCTCTTGCGGAGCAAACCGGCCACCTGCCACAGCGCCGCTTGACGGAGGGAGAAGTCGCGCTGCTGGCCATGGGGCAGGGAGAGGTGTTGATCACCCCCCTCCAGGCTGCCGTCATGGGGAGCGCATTCGCCAATGGGGGTTGGCTTGTGGAGCCCTGGGTGGTGCGTTCAGTCGCCGGGCGCCCGGTCGCGCCCCGGCCTTCACCCAGGCGCCTGCCCTGGTCGGCCGAGACCGTCGAGGCGGTTCGCGTCGGCATGAGAGCGGTCGTGCGCAACCCCTCAGGGACGGGCCATGGAGCGTTTAGCCCGCAGGTTGGCATCGCCGGGAAGACGGGCACGGCTCAGACGCACGAGCCAGGTCGGACGCACGGCTGGTTCGTTGGGTTCTGCCCGCTGGAGCAGCCGCGCGTCGCCATGGCCATTGTGGCTGAATATGGAGGCTCAGGCGGGGCGTTGCCCGCGGACATCGCCCGGGCGATCTGCGAGTACGTGAGTCTCCCCGGGACTCTTTAGAAATCACCGGGTCCCGCCGGCTGTGCTCGGGGTGGGCCCTCGCGCGGACGCTTGCCAGCCCCAGCGTGGCTGGCAGCGCTCCGCCGTGTGCTCGGCTCGCCCTTGACGCTGCGCGTCAAGGGCACCCTGCCCGCCTCGCACACGGAGGCCGCGCTCAGGCCACCCACTCGCCGCCGGCGGGCGATGGCCTCGCTTGGGAGACGGGTGTTCGACGAAGCAATCACCGGAATCATCGGGGGTGACGATGCACATTTCGTTGAGGCCATCGCAGGCGTGGGACCGAGGATTGTTCCTGGCTGCGGTGGGTCTTGCCCTCATGGGCGGCGTCGCCGTGACCAGCGCATCGGCGACGCTGAATCCGATGCTCGCGTTCCGTCACGGGATCTGGGTGGCCATTGGGATCGTGACGTCCCTCTGGATCGCCCGGACGAACTACCGCAACTGGACGGACATCGCGTGGCTGGCCTACGGGCTCAGCATCGTCCTCCTGGCGCTCGTTCCTGTTGCCGGCGCCGCGCGCCTGGGCGCCACCCGGTGGCTTTCCATCTTCGGCCTCAGCATCCAGCCCTCGGAGTTCG
This sequence comes from Candidatus Omnitrophota bacterium, assembly GCA_016193175.1. Taxonomy (GTDB): domain Bacteria; phylum Omnitrophota; class Gorgyraeia; order Aquiviventales; family Aquiviventaceae; genus JACPSQ01. The sequence goes on along the minus strand of JACPSR010000114.1, from coordinate 13,677 downwards.
GCAAGCTCACCACCGTGTGGCTCCTGGCGCGCTACCTCGCAGGCGCAGGCTCACCGCTCCCCCGGCGGGCGCTTTGGATGTCGCTCATCATCGTCGGCCCACCGGCGCTCCTGGTGTTCCTCCAGCCTGACCTCGGCTCCGCATCGATTTTTTGCGCCATCTGGTTGGGGATGATCTGGGTCGCGGGCGCTTCTCGACGGACCCTCGGGACGCTGGCCGGGTGTCTCGTCGCGCTCCTGCCCCTGGCCTGGCATCTCTTGAAGGGCTACCAGCGCGATCGCCTCCTCGCGTTCCTCGATCCCTCCGCGGATCCATTGGGCGTCGGCTACACGATGATCCAATCGACCATTGCGATCGGAGCCGGAGGGCTCTGGGGACGGGGATGGCTGGCTGGGACGCAGAACCGGTTGAGCTTCCTCCCCGAGCGGCACTCGGATTTCATCTTTTCGGTCATCGGTGAGGAGCGGGGGATGCTCGGATGCTTCGGGGTGCTGGGGCTCTTCGGGCTCCTCCTGGCGCGCACCGCCCGTCTTGCGATGACGAGCTCCGATCCGCAGGGGCGGCTGCTCGCCGCCGGGATTTTTTCTTGGCTTGCCTATCAGGCCTGCGTCAACATGGGGATGGTGATGGGATTGTTGCCGGTCGTCGGCGTCCCCCTCCCCCTCGTCAGCTATGGGGGCTCCTCGATGGTCGCGGTCTGGATCGCCCTCGGTCTCCTGCAGAGCCTCCATCGCGCTGAACGGAGCGATGCTACGGCGCGAAATTTCTGAGTATAAAGTGACAAAGTGACAATGGCCACTTTGCGCTCAGGCGACAAAGCGTTTTGTTTCGAAATCGATTTGATGAATTGATGCCGCCTATGGTATAGTTCAAAGGACAAGCGAAACATCTCCGTGTGAAAAGGGCGAACCTCGTCCGCCACAAAGCGTAGGCGGACGACCCGCCACACTGCGTGGCGGGTCGCGTAAGCGGGGGGTGCAAAACCGCGAGCCCTTGACACACCGGCGTTAGGATGCTGGTGTGTCAAGGATTATCGGGCTGCCAACGGAGTCCGGTGCAGACGCCCTGTTCACAGGACGTCTGTATTTTTTGCACCGCAAAGGCGCGAAATTCCGCAACAGCGCAAAAGGGTCTCTAGGAACAATCCATGCGCAGACAGGACGACGCCGTCAGCAACTTCTCGCACCGCGTCATCGCCTCCCTCAACCGGGAACAGGTCGATTATCTCGATAAGATCGGGAAAGACGCCCAGTTTTCATCCGGGATCAAGCTCTCCAGGAACCAGATCCTCTCCGCGATGGTCAACGCCATGAAGCGGCTCAACCTCACGGGGGAGGGGATGACGAAAGCCGAGCAATTTGAGCAGCAGATCATCGATGCCATGAGGCTGAATCGGCGCCGAGGGGATCGGTCCAATGGCGAAGGGCGTTCCCGCAGCAATGAGTAGGGATCCCTAATGGCCACCCAGTCGAAACCGACGATGGAAGCCCTGCTGAGATTGATGGTGGAGCAGGGGGCCAGCGACCTCCACCTGAGCGCGAACCTCGCCCCGCACCTGCGCCTGGATGATCGCCTCGTCCCCCTGGATTTCGCGCCGCTCTCCGGTGACGACGTGAAAGCGCTCGCCTACAGCATCGTCTCCACCGACAAGGTGGAGCGCTTTGAGCGATGGAAGGAGCTGGATTTCTCCTTCTCGGTCGAGGGGCTCGCGCGGTTCCGCGCCAACTACTTCATCCAGCAGGGCTACGTGGGGGTCGCGATCCGCATGCTGCCGTTTCGGATCATGGCGTTTTCCGAGCTGGGCCTGCCGGTTCAGGTCCTGACCGAGTTCTGCGACAAGTCGAAGGGGCTGATGCTCGTGACCGGGGCCACGGGATCCGGGAAGACCACGACCCTTGCAGCGATGGTGGACTATCTGAACACCAACCGCAATTACCACATCGTCACCATTGAGGATCCGATCGAGTACGTGCACGCGAGCAAGCGATCGATCATCGACCAGCGCGAGGTCGGCAGCGACACGCAGTCCTTTGCCCAGGGGCTGAAGCACGTCTTGCGGCAAGACCCGAACGTCATCCTCATCGGGGAGATGCGCGATCTCGAGACCATCGAGACCGCCCTGATCGTCGCCGAGACCGGGCACCTCGTCCTGGCCACGTTGCACACGTCGGATTCGGTCCAGGCGGTGAACCGCATCGTGGACGTCTTCCCGGCCCACCAGCAGAACCAGGTTCGCGTGCAGCTTTCGCTGGAGCTCCTCGGGGTCATCTCGCAACAGCTCATCCCCAAGGCCAGCGGGCGCGGACGCGTCCTGGCGGTCGAGGTGCTCCGCGTGAACCACGCGACGAGGTCGCTCATCCGGGAGCAGAAGATCCATCAGCTCTATTCGGTCATTCAGACGGGGCAGAAGGAAGGCATGCGGACGATGAATCAAACGCTCTACGAGCTGTACGTCAACCGCGTGATCAGCCTGGAAGATGCGCTGGGCCGGTCGAACGATCCGGAAGATTTGATGCGGCTCATGAACCGGTAATTACACAAATGGCGAAACGGTTCATCACGAAGGTCATCGGTGAAGTCCTCCTGGAGCGCGGCGTGATCAACCGCGACGAGCTCGAGAAGGGTCTGGCCCACCAGAAGAAGCACGGCGGGCTCATGGGCCAGGCCCTCATCCAGTTGGGATTCGTCACGGAGGAGGAGGTGGCCCTGGCGTTGACGGCGCAGTACGGCTTCCCCTACCTTCCCCTCACCCACTACGAGATTGATGCGGAACTGATCGCCCTGATCCCGGAGCCGATCGCCCGCCAGTACTGTCTGATCGCGGTGGATCGGATCGGCAACGCGTTGACGCTGGCGATGGCCGACCCCTCGAACACCGAAGCGATTGCAGAGATTGAGATGCTGACGAAATGCGTGGTCCAGACGTTCGTGAGCACGCCCTCGGACATCTCGCAGGCGATTGAGACCTACTACAAAAAACGCGCGGCGAGCAGCCGTCCCCCGTCAGGGCCGGTGGAGGCGCCGCAGGGGAAGCCGTCAGCCGGAAGCTGAGCCCAGATGCCAAGCCTCAGGGATCGAATCTTCGACACGCTTCTCTCCCGCAAGCTCATCCGCAAGGAGCAGCTCGAGGAGGCCCTCGCCATCCAGCAGGCGGAAGGGGGCAACCTGCAAGAGATCCTGGTCGAGCGCGGCCTCGTGAACGAGGCGGACCTCTTGGCGGCGATGAGCCAGGGCGTGGGCATTCCGCTGATCAACCTCTCGCGGCTTCAGTTGGATCCCGGTCTCAAGGGGCTCATCTCCCGCGAGCTTGCGGTCAAGAACCAGATGGTGCCCGTCTCCTGCATCGGGCAGACCCTGACGGTGGCGATGGCCGATCCGCTCAACATCTTCGCCCTCGAGACCCTCGCCGCCATGACCGGCCTGACCATCCACCCGCTCCTCGCCACCTCCCGGGAGATCCGGCAGGCGATCGACCAGTACTACGGGGTAGGGGTCGAGGAGAGCCTCCGGCAGTTCACCCGGAAATCGGACGCGGTCTTGGTGGAAGTCGTCGGACGGCCTGCCGATGAAACGGATGCCGCTCGCCTCCTGAAGCAGACGGCGGAAGCGCCTGTCGTGGCCTACACGAAGGAGCTGTTGACGATGGCCGTGAGGAGGCACGCCTCAGACATCCTGATTGAGCCGAGGGAGCGGAGTTCCCGGGTGCGCTTCCGCATCGACGGGGTCCTCCAGGAGGGCCAGGCGCCTCCGAAGCCCCTCCATGCGGCGGTCGTCTCCCGCATCAAGGTCATGTCGGATCTCAACATCGCGGAGCGGCGGCTCCCGCAGGACGGCCACTTCAGCTTCCGCGTCGACGAGCGCTTCGTCGATTGCCGGGTCTCGATCATCCCCTCGAGCTTCGGCGGCAGCGTCTGCCTGCGGATCCTCGATAAGGGCGAGATCAAGCTCGATCTCCATACGCTGGGGTTCTCTGAGACGGATCTTGAGCGGCTCCGGGCCTGCGCGCTGCGGCCCCACGGGATGATTCTGGCCACCGGCCCCACCGGATCGGGGAAGACGACCACCCTCTACGCCCTGCTGAAGCTGATCGATGCGCCGGAGAAGAACCTCGTGACCGTCGAGGACCCGGTGGAGTTCAGGCTGGAGGGGATCAATCAGGTCAGCGCCAAGCCCGAGATCGGCCTGACGTTCGCCAAAGCCCTCCGATCGATCCTGCGTCAAGACCCTGACGTGATCATGGTGGGCGAGATCCGCGACGCCGAGACGGCGGACATGGCCATCAAGTCGGCGCTGACGGGGCACCTCGTCTTGAGCACGCTCCATACGAACAGCGCAGCCGGCTCCATCGTTCGGCTGGTCAACATGGGGATGGAGCCCTTCCTCGTCAACTCCTGCTTGATGGTGGTCATCGGCCAGCGACTGGTCCGCAAGACGTGCGTGAAGTGCCGGGAGACGTATCGTCCCCCCCCGGGGCTCGCCGAGAAGCTTGGATTGCTGGACAAGCGGGGGGAGCCCCTCGAGCTCGCGCGCGGGACGGGATGCCGCTCGTGCGTGCAATCGGGGTACGCCGGCCGCGAGGTGATCGCCGAAACCATGCTGCTGTCTCCGGAAATCCGTGAGCTTGTGCTGCGGAGGGCCCCTCAGCGGGAGATCGAGCGTGTCGCGCGGGCTCAGGGGATGAAGACGTTGCGGGAGCAGGGGCTCGCCAAGGTGATGAGCCACGTCACGACGCTGGATGAGATCTTCCGCACGACCATCGGCGAGACGGTGGAGCCATGAGCGGGTTTAAGGAACGCATCTCGACGGTGCTGCTGGCGCGGCGGGTCGCCACGAAGGAGCAGCTCGATCGGCTCCTCGCCGAGTCCTCCCGGAACGGGAAGAGCTTCGCGCGCCTTTTGATCGATCGGAAGATCATCTCTGAAGCGACGCTGACCGAGCTGCTCTCGAAAGAATTGGCGATCCCCATGATCTCGCTCGCGAAATACCGGATCGATCCGGCGGTGGCCAGGCTCATCCCTGAGCGGTGGGCCCGCCAGCACCACCTCATCGCGCTGTCCAAGTTCGGGGAGCGGCTGGTCGTGGCGATGGCGGATCCGCTCGATATCTTCGCGATCGACGACCTCAAGGCGCTCACCCAGGTGGCGATCGATCCCGTCCTCTCCCCGGAGAGCGAGATCCGCCGCGCCATTGAGCAGGCCTACGCGGGCCAGGCCCTGAGCGCCGGGGCTTCTGACGCGACCGAGGAGGCGGCGGGGCAGGGCGAGGGCGACCTCACCCTGGACTCCGCCGTCGCGCTGTTGCTCAATGAGACCGGGGAGGCGGAAGCGCCCGTCATCCGCGTCATCAACCGCCTGGTGATCGAGTCGATGCGCCGCCACGCTTCGGACATTCACCTCGAACCGGGTGAGGACGCCCTTCGCGTCCGGTACCGGATCGACGGCCGCCTCATGGAGGCCCACCGGCTGCCCAAAGCGGTTCAAAGCGCGCTCTTGACGCGCCTGAAGATCATGTCGGGCCTGGACATCACGGAATGGCGGCTGCCGCAGGACGGACGGTTCAAGGTGCGGTTGGATGAGCGCGAGGTGGATTTCCGCGTCTCGGTCCTGCCGATCGCAGGCGGCGGGAAAGTCGTGCTGCGCCTCCTGGATCAGGCGAACCTCTCGATCGGACTGGATCACCTCGGCTTCCTGCCGGAGTCGATCGAGCAGTTCAAAGCCGCGGTGAAGCGGCCCTACGGGATGATCCTCGTCACCGGTCCCACCGGCTCCGGGAAATCCACCACGCTGTACTCCATCCTGAACCAGCTCAACCAGCCGACGAAAAACCTCCTCACCATTGAGGATCCCGTCGAGTATCAGGTGGAGGGGATCATCCAGATGCAGGTGAACGTGGAGGTGGGGCTTACCTTCGCCGGCGGCCTGCGCGCCATCCTGCGGCAGAGTCCCGACGTGATCATGATCGGAGAGATTCGGGACTTCGAGACCGCCGATATCGCCATGAAGGCGAGCCTGACGGGGCAGCTTGTCCTCTCCACCCTCCACACCAATGACGCGCCGTCCGCCGTGACCCGCCTCATCGACATGGGGGTGGAGCCGTTTCTCGTCGCCTCAAGCGTCAACCTCATCGAGGCGCAGCGGCTCGTCCGCAAGCTGTGCACGAAGTGCCGCGAGCCGTTCGATCCAAGCCCCGCGGCGCTCGAGCGCCTGAATCTCCATCCGGCCAAGGACGCCACGTTCTTCAAGGCCGTGGGCTGCCGGTTCTGCAACAACACGGGATACCGCGGCCGCATGGGGATCATCGAGACCTTTCAGATCGACGACCGGGTGCGGGAGCTCGTCGTCTCGCGGGCCCAGTCCTGGGAGATCAAAGACTACGCCGTCAAGGCGCTGGGGATGACGCCCCTGCGCCAGGACGGCTTGAAGAAGGCCGAGCGGGGCGTGACGACGCTCGAAGAGGTCATCGCCGTCACCTCCGACGAATAAGGAAGGAAGCATGCCGACGTTTGCGTACGTGGTGAAAGACAAGGCGGGTACGACCCGCACCGGGACGCTCGAATCGAAATCCCGCAAGGCGCTGATCGAGCAGCTCTGGAAACAGGAGCTCGTGGTCCTCTCGATCGATGAGCGCCAGGCCGGCACGTCCTTCCTCAAGCAGGTCGGCCAACCCCGGGTCAAGCCCGAGCAGATCGTCGTCTTCTCCCGCCAGTTGGCCACCATGGTCGACAGCGGCATCCCCATCGCCCAATCGCTCGACGTCCTGGGCGAGCAGATGGAAGACAAGCACTTCGGGCGGACGCTCAAGAAGATCCGGGACCAGATCGAGGCGGGCGAGAGCCTCTCGGAAGCGATCGGCCGCCACCCCAGGGTCTTCTCCGAGTTCTTCATGAACATGATCCGGGCGGGGGAGTCCTCCGGACGCCTCGATGAAATCCTCGATCGGGTCGCCAGCTATTTCGAGAAGGCCACCGCCCTCCAGCGCAAGGTGCGTTCGAGCCTCTTCTATCCGGCGTTCGTCTCGGTCCTGGCGTTCGGCATCACGGCGTTCCTCATCATTGTCATCGTGCCGAAATTCAAGGAGATCTTCACCGCGCTGGGAGGGCAGTTGCCGCTCCCCACGAGGCTGTTGCTGGGATTGAGCGAGTTCATGGGGAAGTACCTCGTCTATGAAGTCCTCGTGTTCGTGGGGCTGGGCCTCTTGCTGCGGGGCTACGTCCATTCGCCCGTCGGCCGGCTGTGGTTCGACGGGACGATCTTGAAGCTCCCCGTCATCGGCAAGCTGCTGCAGAAAGCGGTCATCGCGCAGTTCTCCCGCACGCTGGCGACCCTGGTGAAGTCCGGTGTCCCAATCCTGAGCTCGCTTGAGATCGTCGCGAAGACCTCGGGCAACCGGGTGGTGGAGCGGGCGGTCCTCTCGGCCCGTTCGAGCATCAAGGAGGGGGAGAACATCGCGGACCCGCTCGCGCACAGCAAGGTCTTTCCGCCCATGGTGACGCGGATGATCTCCGTCGGGGAGAAGACCGGGGAGCTGGAGAAGATGCTGCTCAAGATCGCGGATTTCTATGAGAACGAAGTGGACGCCGCGGTCACGGCCCTGACGAGCCTCATCGAGCCGCTGGTCATCGGCATCCTGGGCGTCGTCGTCGGCGGCATCGTGATCGCCCTCTTCCTCCCCATCTTCAAGATCTCAACCCTCGTCGCGAAATGAAAGCACTTGACGAAGCCGCCGAGGTATGGCATAGTTACAGGTGGCCGTTGCTGAGACCCTGGAAGCGTGGTTTCATCTAGCGTCAATCTGGGTCGATGCGGCGGCTGACAAGCGAAAAGCCACACTTCTGCCACAAGACGTGGCAGATCCGCCGAGCCTCGCCACAGAACGTGGCGAGTCCGCCAAGCAGGTTGGCGGAAGTTTGGCGGACGCCGTGAGGCGGGGTCGGAAAGCCACAGACCCTGTGGGAGACGGTGAGTAGGCGAAGAGCCGGTGAACAGCAAGCAGCCAGCAGTAAACAGTTTCCCGGACTGGGTACTGGAAATGGGCTGCGATGACTGCTGACGGCATTTTGCTTACGAGCACGCCACAGGGTGGCTGGGTTGCCGCTGGAGAGAAGCAGGCCATTGCCAGGCGGCAATGGCTTATTTTTTCGCGGGAAGGGAGGTGAGAGGGGCAGAGAGATAGTGAGGACACGGAAAGAGGGAAGAGGTTTTATTGTTCCTTCATTGTTCCATGTGAAAAAGGAGAAGACGATGAGACGAATAGCGAAACGAGGGTTTACGCTCGTTGAGATCATGATCGTCGTCGCGATCATTGCGCTCTTGGCTGCGATCGCGATCCCCAACGTGCTCAGAGGCCGCACGAGCGCCAATGAGGCTTCGGCGATTGGGAATACGCGGGCGCTGTTGAGCTCTTTGGAAATGTTCCGCTCGGTCAACAACCTATACCCAAACAACGGTGCTACGGCTTGGCGAGATTCGATGTACGAGGTCGATTGTGCAGTAGAAACTGCACCCACGCCAGATTTCGGCCCGCCTTCGTTCTGTAATACGATGGTTGGGGGGGCCACAGCGGCGACGGGATTAGTGCAGGGGTACAAGTGGACCTATACCGGCGTGGCCTCCGGTGCCACGTATACCCTCCAAGCGACACCGGAAGTCTTGAACAATACCGGTACACGCTCGTTCTTTGCTGATGAATCTGGGCTGATTCGTCACTGCGTCACGGCCGTGCAGGATGCACAGGCCACGGTGGCGGATAACCCCATCGATCAGCCGCCAACGGCCGCTTGTTAAGGTGGCCGAACGTTCTCGAGAGCGGACGGCCCCATGGCCGGGACCATGGGGCCGTCCTTGTCTTTTTAGTGTTAGATTTTTCGATCGCACTTGGCTATAATTCGTGCATGCCCTCCTTAGCGCTTGGGACCGCCCTCAAGTCCGCCGCGGAGCTCTTCCAGCGTCTCACGACCGTTCAGGCACACGAAGCCAAACTCACGGTGGGCCTTGACGTCGGCTCCACCTCGGTGAAAGCCGTGGCCTTAGGAGCGCGCAAAGGGGCAGGACCACGGCCGATCATCGGCCAGAGCCTCAGCCCCCTGTCGGCGGAGAAGGAGAGGGATCCATCGGATGCGATCAGGGCGGCGGTGGAGGGACTCCACGCGCCGGTGGCCGGGGTCAACCTGGCGGTGAGCGGCCCGTGGGTCATCATGCGGATCATCGAGCTCCCTACGATGAAGCCCCATGAGCTGAAACAGGCGCTCCCCTTTGAGGCCCAGCGGTACCTGCCGTTTAACATCCAGGACGTCATCCTCGACGGAGCGGCGCTCGGCCCCTCCGAAGGCAACAAGACCTGGGTCCTGATCGTCGCCTGCAAGAAGGAGCTGCTCGACCGGCGGATCGATTGGGCCAAGCGCGCCGGGCTGAACGTCGAGCTCGTCGATGTGGACGCCCTGGCCCTCACGAACGGGTTCCTCGCCGGCGCCGACAGCCATTCGGCTGAGCGCACGCGGGCCCTCATCAACGTGGGGGCCCAGCTCACGACTCTGGTGATCCTCCGAGGAGACGTCCCCTATCTGATGCGCGACATCCCCTGGGGAGGCGAGAAGCTCGCCCGCCACGTGAGCGAGCAGATGGGGCTTCAAGCCGAGGTCGTGAGCCAGGAGCTTACCAAAGCGGAACCCAGGCCTGAGATGCCGAATGCCCTCAAGCTGTCGAGCGAAGCGCTGGTGACCGAATTGCAGCTCTCGTTTGACTATTTTGAGAATCGGTTCAATCAACCCCCTGAGGAGATCTTCGTGAGCGGGGGCCTCAGCCAGTCCAACGCGTTCCTCAACGCCCTCAAGTCCCAGATCACGCAGCCGCTGACGCCCTGGGCCCCTCGGCCGGATTTGTCCGGACAGTTCGCGGTCGCCTATGGGTTGGCCCTCCGGGCGGACTAGATCATCATGTTGAAAGTCAACCTCCTGCCCCCAGAGCAACGGAAGAAGGTCCTCTCTCCCATCGAGCAATTCCACCGAACCCCGTTCATGTGGATGGTCGCGGCGGGGATGCTCGCGCTGCCGCTCGTCCTCCTCGTCCCCATCGGCGTCCGACGTGGGCAGCTCCGGAAACTCACTGAGCGGATTCAGTCGTTGGAGCCGAGACGGATGGAGGTGGAGCGGCTCCAGCGGGTCCTCCAGACGTTGCGGGCGCAAGAGGCGGCGTTTCAACGGCTGGCGAAGGGTCACGGCCTCTGGTCGGAGCGATTCAACACCCTCTCCGACGTGACGCCGGATGGGGTGTGGTTTACCGAGCTCACCCTCGATCCGGCCAAGGGGTTGATCATCCAGGGCTCAGCCATCGGCCAGGGGGACCCGGGCGCGGTCAGCGTCACGCGGCTTGTCCAAGGCCTGCAGGCTGACCCCCACTTCATGTCGGCGGTCAAGGATATCCAGATCGAATCCATCAAGCGGACCCAAGAGGGAGAGATTGAGGTGATGCAGTTCACGCTGAACTGCGCCCTCCAGGAAGCCCCGACCTCATGAAGCTCACCTTCTCCAAGCCCGAGCAGCGCGTCATCCTGGCTGTCGGATCGCTGGCGCTCGTCATCGGTTGGCTCTACGCGGCCTATCTCGTGCTCCCCCTCCAGCGTGAAGCGCGTCGCCTGGCGCAAGAGGTTCAGAGCGCGCGCCAGCGGGTCGGGACGCTTGAGGCCGCCGTCGCCAACGAGCAATCCCTGCGAGCGCAGTATCAGCAATGGGATGAGAAGGTCCAATCCCTCCGGGTGTTCCTGCCGGCCCAGGAAGAGCTGCCGGCCGTGCTCGAGCGCCTCTCCGCACTGGCCAACCAGACGCAGGTCAAGATCGAAACGATCTTCCCGCAGCGCTCCCCCGGCGATCGCAAGCCGGCCGAGGGAAGCTCCGGAAAGAGCGCTCCGACTCAACCAGGCCCTGGCGCGTATGAGGAGGCCCTCATCCAGGTCGAGGCGTTGGCCGGCTACCACCAATTGGGCGCCTTTTTGGGCGCGGTGGAGTCCGGGGACAAGCCGGTGCGAGTGTCCAGCCTTCACATGGTCGGAAATCCAAAAGAGCCTAAGCGTCACCATATCAAGCTGTTGCTCCGGGCCTACTTTGCGACGAGTCGGCTTGCTGACTCAGGCGCGATGTGATGGAGCACGTCAGGTATTGGGTGATCGTCGCGGCGGGGCTCATTTCGTTGGGCGCGGCGGGCCTTCAGGCCGAGGAGGGGCCGTCGGCGATTCGCAAGCCCTTTCAGTATGACGCCAAGGGCCATCGCGATCCCTTCGCGCCGTTGGTGCGCGATGGGCGGTTGGTCGGGGCGAGGGGCAGCTCCATCGACGCGAGCCAGGCGGTCCTCCACGGGATCCTTTGGGACCCCGGGGGGCATTCCATCGCCATGGTGGATGATGCGGAAGTCAAGGTCGGCGACATGGTCGGGGACTACGAAGTCGTGGAGATCCGGCAAGACGCCGTGGTGTTGAAGGGCGGGGCGGAATCCTTGGTGCTTCGGATCGATTTCGAGAGGCCCTCCGAGGGCCGTTCCTCGCGCACCACTAAGGGAGGTGACGGACCGTGAAGCGACGTGGCGTAGGATTCACCGTGCTCTGGATCGGGTGGGGGATCATCATGGGGGGGGCGACCCCGGGGTGGGCGCAGCAGGACGAGGCTTCGACACCGCCTCCATCGGAACCTTCCCTCCCTGAGGCTCCCGCTCTCCCAGAGCCCGCGGACGAGGGCGAGGCGCCGGTTGAACTGCTCCCTGCAGAGACGCTCCCACCCGCGCCGGCGGCTCCCCAGGTGCCGACCGGGCTCATCAGCATCGACTTCAAGGACGCCGAGATCCGGCAGGTGCTGCGCATCATCTCGCTGAAGAGTAGTGTCGACATCGTCGCGGGGAGCGACGTCGAAGGCCTCATCACCATCAAGCTGACCAACGTCCCGTGGGAGCAGGCGCTGGACATCATCCTCCGCACGTACGGGTTCACCTACGAGCGGAAGGGGAACGTCGTCCGGGTGATGAGCGTGGCCTCCCAGGAGCAGGAGGCGCTGGCGACCGAGGTGTTCTCGCTGGATTACGCCAAGGCCAAGGAGGTGCCGGACGTCATCACGGAGATCCTCTCCGATCGAGGCAAGGTCAAGTTCGACGAGCGGACCAACACCGTCGTGGTGACCGACATCCCGTCGAACCTGTTTCAGATCAAGCAGGTCGTCCAGCGGCTCGATCAGCGCACGCCTCAAGCGACGATCGAAACGAAAGTGGTGGAGACGAAGCTCGACCGCAACGAGAAGCTGGGGATCGACTGGTCGGATAGCTTCACCCTCACCGCGGGCACCTCGACGATTCCGACGACGTTCCCGTTTCCCGCAGGGGCCGGGTTCGGAAAGGTCGGCGAGCTGTTGATCCCGCGGGCCGGGGTCTTCTCGCCATCGACCGGCGCCTCCCTGAACCAGGGGCGCGTGCCGGATGTCGGGGGGACGTTTACCTTCGGCACGCTGACCTCAAGCGGGCTCGTCTCGGCCCTCAACTTTCTCCAAAGCCGCACCGACACCCACATCGTGTCGAATCCCACCATCGCGGTCTTGAACAACCATGAGGCCAAGGTCCATATCGGGGAGGAGTATCCCATCCCGAACTATACCATCGACGCGACGACCGGGCGGCCCACCATCAGCGGCTACACGGCGAAGAATATCGGCACGGTGCTGACCGTGACCCCGCACGTCAACCCCAGCGAGGAAATCGTGGTGGACCTCAAGCCGGAGGTCGTCTCCTCGGCGGGGAACGTGGAGTACTCCACCGGGGCGAGTAGCTCGATCTCGCTCCCCCGCTTCACCGTCCAGTCGGCCCAGACGCAGGTGCGCATCAAAAGCGGCGAGACGATCGCGATCGGGGGGCTCGTGAAGAAGAGCGACGTCAGGACGGAAGCGAAAGTGCCGTTCCTGGCCGACATCCCGCTCGTGGGGTTCCTCTTCAAGAACGTGAACCGATACGCGGGGGCCGGCTCAAGCGATCCGGCGCGGCAAGACCTGATCATCTTCCTGACCGTGAAGCTGATGGATGAGCCGCCGCCGGTTAATGGGCGGACGATCGCGGCTGCATCGCCTGAGCCGCCCTACCGCTGACGCGCGGCTGAGGAGGCATGATGGACCAAACGGCGCGACGCGCGCTTTTGTGGGTTCGACGAACGACGATCCTCGTCGGGCTCGGCCTCGTCACCGGTGTTTTGTCCAGCAGGCTATCAATGGGGCAGGATACGGAGATCCGGGCCCCCGCTTCACAGACCACCAGAAAGGCGGCCGGGACGAGCAGCGGGAGCAAGGATAGGGACGCCCAGCTCATGAAGAAGTTGGACCAGATCCTCGCGAACCAGCAGACGATTCTCCAGAAGTTCGATGCGGTCATGGAGGAGCTGCGCATCATCAAAGTGCGAACCACAAAAACCGGCTGAGTGGTGCCGCGGTTTCTCGTCGGCGTCTTTCCCTTCGTTTCCCTTTCAGCAGCCACGCGTTCTTCTATGCCCTCTGCGATATTCCTCATCAGGAAAAAAGGTAGGGTAGCGCAACTAAAATTGTGTAAAGCCTGAGAGCGGCGCATCCTTCCACCCCCGGTTCAAGTGCATGAAGATCGCGTAGATGATCCGCTCGGTACTCGCCGGGTTCGAGAAGCACGAGAAGACGTTGGTGCGCCGGCG
>JACPSR010000131.1 GCA_016193175.1 Candidatus Omnitrophota bacterium | reverse complement strand
TGCGCGAGCTTCCGAAGCACCAGGACATCATCACGTACTGCTGGAACGTGACCTGCCTCCTCTGCACGAAAGCCGCCTACGTGCTGGCCTCGAGAGGCTACACCGCGCGGGAGATGATCGGCGGCATCGAGTCCTGGCGCGCCGCCGGCTTCCCCGTCGAGACCTGACCGCTGCCAGCCGCCGGCCGTCAGCGGGTGGACATAATGTAGTAAATATGCTACATTATGACTACTATGCTCCCTTTCAACGAGGCGCTACGATTGTGGCGGCTGGAGCGCGGGCTCACCCAGGCAGCCCTTGCGCAACGGGCGCGCGTGCCCCGGCCCAACCTCTCCGCCATCGAGCGGGGCAGGCGGGAGGTTTCCCTGGCCACCCTGCGGTCGCTTGCGCTTGGCTTAGACGTGCGGCCGGGCGTTCTCGCGGATGGGATCGCACCGGGCGCCGGAGCGCAGCACGCGTGGTCTCGGGCGGCCATGGAGCGCATCGCCGAGGCCGTTGTTCGTGGGACCACCGCGCGGCAGCCGGCCGAGCAAGCCGTTGCAGAGTTGCTGCGTCGAGTCATCAGCCACCCGAATCCCGCCTCGTCTCGCGGCCGGGGCAGCCGGCGGCATGACGCCCGGGCTTCTGCGACGGCGTGGGTGCTCCTCCAGAGCCGTTGCGCTCCCGGGGAGTTGCGGAGTCTGCTGCAGCGGATTGACGATCGGCGGCGCAGGTGATGGTTCCCACGCAGATCGAGCGCTTTTTTCGCACCCTCGCCCAGGAATGCGACGAGCCCGCGACGGTCATCCTGACGGGAGCAGCGGCCGGGTCGCTGTGGGGGCACATCCGGCCCAGCGTGGATATCGATTTCGCGATTCGGCCGTCCCGCCGGAGCCGACGCCGATGGGCGGCGATCGAGGAGGCCATTGAGCGGACGGTCCGCCGCACCGGCATCAGCGCCAACTACGCCGAGGACATCGACCGATGGTCGTCCGTCTCGCTGCTCGACTACCAACGCCACGCCCGCCCCTATCGGCGGTTCGGAACGCTCCGCGTCCGCGTGTTGGATCCCGCGTACTGGTCCATTGGGAAGATGAGCCGCTACCTCGATCCGGATGTTCGGGATGTGGTCGCGGTCTTCAGACGCCATCCGGTTGCGCTGCCGCGCCTGCTGCGCCTGTGGGCGCGGGCGGCGCGCGCAAGCCCCCGGTCGCTCGCCGTGACGCAGTTCTGCCGCCAGGCGGAGCACTTCCTGCGGACCGACGGCCGGGCCATCTGGGGTCGGGCGTTTGACGCGGAGCGGGCCATCGCCCGGTTCCGGATCCATCTCGCTGCGCGAAATGTCTAGTCCGATCTTCGTGGTCCAGGAGCACCACGCGTCGCGGCTGCACTACGATTTCCGCCTGGAGATCGGCGGCGCGCTGAAGTCCTGGGCGATTCCGAAGGGCCCGTCGATGAACCCGGCCGAGAAGCGGCTGGCCGTCATGGTCGATGACCACCCGCTTGACTACGGCTCGTTCGAAGGGGTGATTCCCGAGGGACGCTATGGAGCCGGAGCAGTTGTGGTGTGGGATACGGGGACGTTTGAGCTGCTCGAGGGCACGGACACGTTCGCAGGACTGACGCAGGGGTCGCTGAAATTTTCCCTTAACGGGAAGCGACTCAAGGGAGCGTTTGCGCTCGTGAAGCTGCACGGGCCGCGCGCGACGGGGAAGGAGTGGCTCCTGATGAAGAAGCTAGACGAGGACGCCGATCCCCAGTTCGTGCTGGAGTCCGCCCTCACGCCGGCCAAGCGCCGGCAGCTCAAAGAGACAATCCCGCCCTGCGATACCTCCTGATTGAAGTCTGGAGTGCTCCGTCGAAAAGCCCCTGGCAGCGGGGCCTGCCGCCTGCGGGACCCCGCCGGCCGTCCTGGCCCACGCGGCGGCCCTTGGGTGCTGTCATCGGATATGAGGTGAGGGCTGTCGATGTCGAACGGCCGGCCGGCAGGAGCCTCCCCTCCGGCGTCACCCGCCGACAGCTTTTCGACAGAGCACCCGCACTGTCAATGTGCATTCGTGGGCGCGTTTAGAACTGACATGGCCCGCTACGATATGATCATCTTAGGCGGGGGGATCATCGGCGCGGCGCTCGCCGAGGAGCTGGCGCGCCACGGAAAGCGGGTGACGGTCGTCGAGCGCGGATCCGTCGGCGCCGAGGCATCCAGCGCCGCCGCAGGCATCCTCTCGGCGCAGATGGATTTGGCCAGTCCCGGGCCGTTCTTTGAGCTGGCTCAAGCCGCGAGGCGGATGTACCCCCGCTGGGTCGAGCACCTCGAGCGGCGGACGAATGAGGCGGTCGGCTATCACGTCGACGGGATCCTCTCCCTTGCGATGTCAGGCCGCGAGGAGCGCGCGATGACGCGTCAGGCGCGCTGGCAGACCAAGCAGGGACTGCGGGTCGAGCGGTGGTCTCCCAAGGAGGTCCGTCGGCATGAGCCCGCCATCGATGGAAAGATCAGGTGCGGCTTTCACTTTCCGACGGAGGCTCAGGTGGACAACGTCCAGCTCATGCGCACACTCACTACCGCCTGCCGCAGGGCGGGGGTGGAGCTCCAAGAGCACACCGCCGCCCGCCGGCTCCTCATCCGTGAGGGGAAAATCCGCGGGGTGGAGACAAACCATGGTCTGCTCGAAGCCCCGGTCGTTGTCAACTGCCTCGGGAGTTGGGCCTTGATGGGCGGGACCTTCCCGATCCCCCTGCCGGTCGAACCGGCGCGCGGGCAGATGCTCGCCTTCCGCGGCCCGAAGCGGCTCATCCGGCACGTGGTGATGTCGGAGCGGGCCTACGTGGTGCAGCGACGGGACGGGAGGCTCCTCGTCGGCTCCACCGTCGAGTTCGCAGGATTTGAGAAAGCGCTGACCCTCGATGGCATCCACGCCATCCTCTGCGGCCTGCGTCACATGACGAGCGCGCTGAGTGCCTGCGCGTTCCTCGAGGCCTGGGCGGGCTTGCGGCCCTTCACGAAGGACCGGCTTCCCATCCTGGGAAAGACCCCGATCGAAGGGCTGTATATCGCCACCGGCCACTTCAGGCACGGCATTTTGCTTGCCCCTATCACCGCGGCGCTCATGGGCGAACTGATCCTGCGCGGCCGTTCTTCATTCGACCTCTCCCCGTTCTCACCGGACCGCTTCTCGTAACCTCACGATCCCAATTCTGGTTTTCGCGGTTGAATAATACTTGACAAAAGAGTCGTATTATAGTAGTTTTAAGGTACCATGAAGATCACCGCTCCAGAGGAGTACGGGTTACGATGTCTCCTCCAGCTCGCTCGGGCCCCCCAGCATCAAGTCGTGCGGGTGAAGGACGTCGCGGCGAAGGAGGGGCTCTCGAGCGCCTACGTCGAGAAGCTGCTGCGGCTGCTCTCGCGGGCGGGGCTCGTGCACAGCCTCCGGGGGATCAAGGGCGGCTACATGTTGAACCGCCCGTCATCGGCGATCACGCTGGGCGAGGTCGTGCGGGCGCTCGGGACCGTGCAGACGACCGACCACATCTGCCACCAGTTCACCGGCAACGAGGCGGCGTGCGTGCACTTTACGAGTTGCGGAATCCGATCGGTTTGGTCCGGGTTGACGACGTACATCCAGAACTTCTTGGACCAGACGTCGTTGAGCAGCCTGTTGGAGGACGAGTACGTGGTGGCGGAGCGTCTTTCGAAGCGTTTCGCTGCGTGACCATGAATGGTGCGAAGCAACATTGATGAGGAAAAGATGACCAAAGAGTCTGAGATGGATCGGCCGCTCCTAGCCGTCGAAGGCCTCCACATCTCCGTTGAGGGGAAGGAGATCCTCAAGGGGTTGGACCTCAGCGTCAACGCGGGGGAGCTTCACGCGCTCATGGGCCCGAACGGCTCCGGCAAGAGCACCCTCTCCTTCTGCCTGATGGGGCATCCCAAGTACGAGATCACGGCGGGGAAGATCCGCTACCGCCAAGAGGACATCGCCACCCTCTCGCCGGATGAGCGGGCGCGGCGCGGCATCTTTCTCGCGTTCCAGTACCCCACGGCGATTCCGGGCGTCACCATCGCGAATTTCCTCCGGGCCGCCCTCCGCGGCGTGCGCGGAGGAGACGTGCCGGTCAAAGAGTTCCGCCAGACGGTGAAGACGCACCTCAAGGCCCTCGGCATCCCGGATGCGTTCATGAACCGGTACGTCAACGACGGCTTTTCCGGCGGCGAGAAGAAGCGGCTGGAAATTCTGCAGATGGCAGTGCTCTCGCCTCTGCTTGCGGTGCTCGATGAGACCGACTCAGGCCTCGACATCGACGCGCTCAAGACGGTCGCCGCCGGCATCAACGCCCTGCGCAGCCCGCAGCGCGGGATCCTCGTGATCACGCATTACCAGCGCCTCTTGAACTACGTGAAGCCCGATGCGGTCCACGTCATGATGGACGGTCGCATCGTGCGCTCCGGCGGATCGGAGCTTGCGCTGGAACTGGAGTCGAAGGGCTACGAAGGGTTCCGACTGCCGACCGCGCCCATCGAGGTCGGAGCCTAGGAGGGAGGAATCGATGTCAGCGGCGAAGCCGAACGTCCAGATCAACGAAGACTACGAGAAGCTCTACGGCTTCCACGTGCCCGAGCACGCCGTCTTCAAAGCCGAGCTCGGCCTGGATGAGGGGAAGGTGAGGCAGATCTCCGGCATGAAGGGCGAGCCTTCGTGGATGCTGGATTTCCGGCTGCGGGGCTTCCGTCACTACCGCCAGAAACCGATGCCGCAGTGGGCAAACACGGAGCTTCTGAACAGCATCAAGTTCGACGACATCTACTACTACCTCAAGCCGACGGAGAAAAAGAGCGAATCCTGGGAAGATGTCCCGGCGGAGATCAAGGAGACATTCGATCGCCTCGGCATCCCGGAGGCCGAGCGGAAGTTCCTCGCGGGGGTGAGTGCACAATATGAAAGTGAGTCTGTGTACCACTCCATGCGGGAGGATCTGCAGAAGCAGGGCGTGATCTTCCTCGACATGGACACGGGCTTGAAGGAGCAGCCCGAGATCGTCAAGCGGTATTTCGGGACGGTGATCCCCCCCGCCGACAACAAGTTCGCGGCGCTCAACACGGCGACGTGGAGCGGCGGCTCGTTCATCTACGTGCCGAAGGGGATCAAGGTCGAGATGCCGCTGCAGGCCTACTTCCGCATCAACGCGAAGAACATGGGCCAGTTCGAGCGGACCCTGATCATCGCCGACGAGGGCGCGGAGGTCACGTATATAGAAGGCTGCACGGCCCCGAGCTATTCCTCGGATTCGCTCCACTCGGCGGTGGTCGAGCTCATCGCGTTGCCGCATGCGAAGCTTCGCTACGTGACGATCCAGAACTGGTCGAAGAACGTCTATAACTTGGTGACGAAGCGGGCGATCGCCCACGAAGGCGCGACGGTGGAATGGCTGGATGGAAATCTTGGGTGTGTCGGCGAGGGCGAGCGTGTGTACAGCGAGTCCGGACCAACGCCAATCGAGGCCGTTCAACCAGGTACGCGGGTCTGGAGCTTCGATGAGTCAGCCCGCCAGTGGCTTCTCTGTCCGGTGGTGGCGAGAAAAGACAGCGGCGAGCAACAGGTCTACGAAGTCCGCTGCTCTAACGGCCGTGCCGTGCGCCTCACCGCGAATCATCCGCTCCTCAAGATCCATCGCGATCCTTCGCGGCCGAAGAAGCTGGGACGCTACTCACTGCGTTGGACCCCCCTCGAGGAATTGTCAGTGGGTGATTGGATCGTGTATCCGACCGCATTGCCAACAGAGGGGGTCGTCCATCGCTTTAGGCAACCTGTTCTGAATGGGCACTTCACTGGAAAAAATCAATATGGGGCAAGTTATACAGTCAATTCTCATGCGCGCCTGCCCATCGCGTTGCCACGGGAGGCAGACGAAGACGCGTGTTGGATGCTGGGATTATGGTTGGCGGATGGTGACGCCGCGGTTATTGATGGAAACGCAGGTCGTCCTCGGTTTGGACGAGTCGGTTGGAGTGTACCGCGAGGAGACAGGGCCCGGAGGCGATTAGTGCGTCTTTTGAACCAGTGCGTTGGGAAGCCTCGCCTCAGCGAGCGAAAGGATGGGCACTATTTCCGCGTGAACTCATTAGAATTTGCCTTATGGTTGAAAGCGAACGGCTTGTCCAGTGGGGCAAGGCGCAAGCGAGTGCCGGGGTGGGCCTTCACATTGCCCCCTCGGATGCGCCTCTCCTTCCTGGCAGGATATCTGGACGGGGACGGCCATGCCCAGAACCGTGGGGTAACGGTGAAATCGGCTAGCCGCGAACTGTTATCGGACATCCAAGCGCTTGCAACTGTGTGTGGGATGCATGCGAGCGCTGTGCACACTGCTCAGGTTAAGCTGGACATCAATCAGACTGGACAATTAAAGAGCTATGTGACTCACTCCCTCGCACTCTCTCGGGTTCAAACACTTCGCTCTTTTTTGAGCCCGCGCCTGCGATCACGCGTGAAGCCCGCACGTCACCCACAGCATTATCACTCTCTAACAGGCCTTCGTGCAACCGACCTCCTGCCAGAGACGGCAGGGGCGACGCGCATCACCGCGATTCACCATGCGCGCATGGCACGTACCTACGATCTGCAAGTTGATGGTACGTGCTCATTTGTTGTGAATGGTCTCCTTGTGCACAATAGCAGGCTCACAATGAAGTACCCTGGGGTGTACCTCATGGGGCGGGGCGCGCGCGGCGAGGTGCTCTCGGTCGCGTTCGCGAGCGACGGCCAGCACCAGGATGCCGGGGCGAAGATGATCCACGCGGCGCCCGACACCTCGTCGGTGATCACCTCGAAATCAATCTCCAAGGGGACCGGCCGGACGAGCTACCGCGGCCTCGTCAAGGTCTATCCGGGGGCGGTGAACGCGAAGTCCACCGTGCGCTGCGATGCGCTCCTGCTCAATCCGGAGTCGCGCTCCGACACCTACCCGACGATGGAGATCGACGAGAAGCGCGTCCAGATCGGCCACGAGGCCACCGTCTCCAAGATCGGCGACGAGCAGCTCTTCTACGCGATGAGCCGAGGTCTCAAGGAACAGGAAGCCATGAGCATGATCGTCAACGGCTTCATCGAGCCGTTCGTCAAGGCGCTGCCGCTCGAGTACGCGGTGGAGCTCAATCGCCTCGTGCAGCTTGAGATGGAGGGGGCGGTCGGGTGACGAAGAACCCGTTTCAAAAACCATCTTATGGCAAGCAGCCAGCAGCGAGCGGTGGGCAGGTAAACTGGTCTACCGCTCGCCGCTCGCCGCTCGCCGCTCGCCGTTCGCTGCTTGCCGCTTGTCGCTTGCCGCTAGCTGCTTGCTGCTAGCTAGTGATACTACTGCTAGCTCCAGAGAGATGAGCCAGACCTTCAGCGCGGCGACAATCGATCGGTTGGCGAAGCAACTCAGGGAGCCGGCGTGGCTGACTCAGCTGCGGCACAAGGCGTGGGCCGCACACACGAGCCTCCCCTGGCCGCACGCCAGCGACGACGTCTGGAGGCGGACTGACGTTTCACTCCTCGATCCCCTCCGTGGCTTCGAGCCGACGCAGCCCTCGTTGCTTTCGCGGCTGCCGCTGACGGAGGCCGAGCTTGCCCAGTTCACCCGTCCGCTCGGGAATGAGCAGCTCGCCGTGCGGGCCAACGGGGCCTGGCTCGTACCCCCTGGGGGTCAGGAGGTGGTCATCCAGGACCTGACCGAGACGGCGCATCGGCATCCAGACACGATCCGCTCGGCGATCGAAGCCGACGGCTTGAGCCTCGCGGAGCAGAAGCTCACGAGCCTCAACGCCGCGTTTCATCATGACGATCTCTTCGTGCAGGTCCCGGACGGCTTCACGGGTGCTGCGCCGTTCCGCCTCGTCCACGTCGTCTCCACTTCCGCTCAGCAGGCCCTCTTTCCAATGACCCTGATCAGGGTAGGCTCGGGCAGCACCGTGACGCTCATCGACGAGTACGCCAGCCTCGAGCCTGCGGGATCAGCCGAAACGCCGCACCTCGTCAACGCGCGGATTGAGCTCCTGGTCGAGCCGGGGGCCACCGTCAGGTACGTGCGGCTCCAGCGCTGGGGCGCCGGGGCGCGGGAGTTCCTCCTCCTGCGGGCGACCCTGGCGAAGGGATCGACGCTCACGATGGCGAACGTCAACCTGGGTGCTGCGGTCTCCAAGGCGCACATCATCACGAAGCTCGCCGGCGAGCAGGCCTCGACGAAGTTGTGCGGATTCGTCTTCGGCCACGGCCGGCAGCACGTCGACCAGCACACGCTCCAGGATCACCAGGCCCCGCACACCGAGTCCGACCTCCAGTTCCGGGCCGCGCTCCAAGATGAGAGTCGG
>JACPSR010000055.1 GCA_016193175.1 Candidatus Omnitrophota bacterium | reverse complement strand
CCGTACGATATCTGCGCGGGGCAACTCCTTGACCGCACCGAGCTCCATTGGGCGTATCCTCCTTGGTTGTTTGGCGACAACTCTTGGAAGGATACGCCCTCTTACTATCCCAAGTCATACACAATTTATGGTACGCCACCATACGACCGGTTTTCCTTGCGGCCTGCTCAGGTCTGCGCTATAATAATACATCGAGGGGACGAATGCCGAAAGCGTTCATCATGATCGACGTCGTGCCGGGCCGCGAGGCAGAGGTCCAGCGGGCGGTGGCCAAGCTTGCCGGCATCCAGATGGTGTATCAGGTGACCGGCGAGCATGACATGATCGCCTTCGTTGACGCGGAGCCGTACGAGGAGTTCGCAGGCATCCTCTCGACCATCCGTCAGCTCAACGGCGTTCGTGACACCGATTCGCACCTCGTCCTCTGACCGCTTGACGAATCGCCCGCCACCTGTGTAGGATAATGCCCTTACGTCATCCCTAACGCAAGGAGGGACCAGATGTCGTACGTCATCACGGAGAAGTGTCTCGGGGAGCGTTACGCGGTCTGCGCGACCGTCTGTCCGGTTGAGTGCATTCACCCCGGCGACTACAAGAGCCAGGAGTTCATGATCATCGATCCGGAGGTCTGCATCAACTGCGGCCTCTGCCTGCCGGAGTGTCCGGTCGGGGCGATTGTGGCCTCTGAGGATGAAGACAAACCCTACGCCGAGATCAACAAAGACCTGACCCCTTCCTTCAAGAACAACCCGCCTGCGCCTGAGCGGCCGAAGAACGATCCCCCGAAACGCCCCGGTAACAAACTCGTCAATTAGAGTTCCTTGACCATGTAGGTGTCTCGGAGTTCGTACCCGAGCCGCCGGTAGTACTCGCGGACCCCCACCCCGGCAATGACCGCCATGCGGCGCAGGCCGAACTCCTCGCGCGCGATGCGCTCAGTCGGTAGTCCGTAGTCCGTAGCTTTCCGAATCAAGTTCCCGTTAGCATCATAGGCAGGCTGCAGGCTGTCCCGGCTTGCCGCTTGCCGCTTGCCGCTTGCCGCATGAACCGGGATGCGAAGCCGCAGGAGTGCCGCGAGTTGGTCCGTCGCCAGATCTTCGAAGCTCAAGAAAATCTCCAGGCCCTCCGAGGCCTCGTAGTCGCGCCGGATCAACGTGAAGGATCCCGCGGTATCTGCCCGGACCTGGCGGCAACGGATGCACTGGCAGCGCAACCCCCGCGTCCGCATCCGCCGGTGCATCTCCTCCCGCAGGTTGGTGACCCGCGATCCGGCTCGGATGGACGTTGAGGGGATGTCGCGGATGATCCGCTCGATGCGCACGTAGGGGGGCACGAGCTGCTTGATCCGGATCAGCAGCTCGATCAGCGTCTCGTCATCATAGGGGACGTACCGTCCCTCCCTCCACCAGCGGGAGAGCTCCGCGCTGTCGATCACGACGCAGGGGTAGAGCTTCATCGTGTCCGGGCGGAACCCTGAGTCCTCGAAGAGCTGCCGCGCCGTGGCCAGATCGCTTTGTGGGCTCGCCCCTGGAAGATTGGGCATGAGGTGGTAGGCGACCTTGAACCCCGCGTCTTTGAGCAGGCGCGTGGCCTGGCGCACCTCGGCGGTCCCGTGATCGCGCACGACCCGCTCGAGCACCGCCTCCTCCAACGTCTGGACCCCCAGCTCCACGCGGGTCACCCCCAGCTCGCGCAGCCGACGGATCTCCGCCGCATCGACGTAGTCCGGGCGGGTTTCGATGGTTACGCCGACGATCCGATGCCTCGCCGTCTCATTCCTCCGCTGCGCCTCCTCTAAAATCGCTGAAGGCTGAAGGCTGAAGGCTGAAGGCTGTTGGCCATCTTTGCCTTGAGCCTTGAGCCTTGAGCCTCGAGCGAAGTCATTGGCGGCCTCAAGACAGCGCCGTACGAACTCCCGCTGGTACCGGTCAGGATAGAACGACCACGTCCCCCCCTTGATGATGAGCTCGATCTTGTCGGTGGGATGGCCGGTGTCATCCAGCGCCTCAAGCCGGCTTCTGACCTGGCGGTGCGGGTCGTAGTCGTTGCGCAGGGCGCGCATCACCGCGGGCTCGTTCGGGAGGTAACTCTTTGGGGCGCGGGTTTCCGTGGGACAATAGACGCATCGGCCCGGGCAGGCGTACGGCTCGGTGATGACGGTGACGGTGGCGATGCCGGATTGCGACCTGATCCCGTTCAGCGTCAAGATCTGCTCGACCCGCTCATTCGGTTCCCGCAGACCCTTGGCGACATCCGAGCGGTACCGCTCCAGCAAGGCGTCGTTGCGGATGAGCAGCCCCCGCGTCTCGGCAGCGACGGAAGTCTTGAGCTTGCGCAGGACCGCCCGGCTCTCCGGGAGCGTGTCGGCGATCTGGTCCAGCAGGAGTCCGACCGCGTCCCGTCCGCCCCTTTGGTCAATTCCGTCTGTTCCGTCCATCCATTCCATTATATAATAGCGCCATGGCGATTTTGAAAGTGGCGCGGCTCGGGCATCCCGTGATCCGCACGCCGGCGCAGGCGGTTCCGAAAGAGAGCATTGCCTCCCCGCCGGCGCAGCGGATCATCGACGACATGATCGAGACCATGCGCGAGTACGATGGGGTGGGGCTCGCGGCGCCGCAGGTGCACCTCTCCAAGCAGATCGCCGTCATCGAGGTGCAGGACAACCGGCGCTATCCAGGGGAGGGGCCCATTCCGCTGACGGTGCTGGTGAACCCGAAGATCCTCAACGCCTCACGGAAGCAGCTCGAAGATTGGGAAGGCTGTCTGAGCGTCCACGAGTTTCGAGGCCGGGTGCCCCGCGCGGAGTCGCTCGAAGTGGAGGCGTACAACCGCAAAGGGGAAAAGATCAGATTCCACGCCCAGGGTTTTTTCGCCCGCGTCATTCAGCATGAGTGCGACCACCTCGCCGGCAAGGTCTTCCTCGACCGGATGCCCACCCTCTCCACCCTGACTCACCTGCACGAGTTCCTCCGGTACTGGCAGACCTAGTTCATAGTTCATAGTTCGTAGTTCAACTATCGACTATGGACATCCTTTCGAAGAAATGAGAGGGCGGGTGGTGACCGTCGCTCGTAGCCGCTCGCTGCCGCGCACGATCTCTACTGCCGTTCCTGGTTCGTACGCGCCCCGCTTGACGTAGCCCATCGCGATGGGGCGCCGCAGCGCGGGTGAACGGCATGCGCTGGTGACGTGCCCGAGCAGCTCCCCGCCGCGCATCATCGGGTCCCCTGTTTCAGGCACTTTGTCTCCCTCGATGACGAGGCCCATCAGTCTCTTGTTCGCAGAGCCGTAGGTCCGCATCCGGGCGACGATCTCCTGCCCGACGTAGCAGCCCTTCGTCTCGCTCGCCAACTGCTCCTCCAGTCCGGTTTCAGGGAGGAGATTGACCGTGTCCACGTCGATGCCGAACCAGGGGATCCCCGCTTCGATCCGCGCGGTGTTCAGCGCGTCCCACCCCACGAGGAGGAGACCCGTCTCGCGTCCTCGTCGGCTCAGCCACCCCCACACAGCGAGCGCTTCCTCTGCTCTGACGAGGCAGAGGAGGCCCGGCTCGTCGGCGAGGCGATAGTGGATGAGTCGGATCGTCAGGTCCTGGAGCGCGACCACCGCATGGTCGCCCGGCTGAGGAGGGGAGCCCACCGACCCGAAGAGCGGGCGCAGGAGGTCCAACGTCCGCGGCCCCTGCAGCGCCAGCGCCGCCCAGCGGCGCTCGTGGTTGGTCAGGGAGACCTCTTCGCTGAAGCGATGCCGATCGAGCGTCTGCGCCACCACGCCGGAGCGGGAGAGATCACAGAGCAGCCAGATCGCGTCCGGATCGGCCAGCACCACCAACTCAGCGATGACCTTCGCGGAGGGATCCAGCAGCGCGGCCCGGCACCCCGTGCCGGGTGAGAGTCGCTTGATGTCGTTGGTGAGGAGCGCGTTGAGGAACGTCGCCCGGTCACTCCCGCGCACTTCGATGAAGGCCTGGGTCGAATAGTCGATCAGCCCCG
Source organism: Candidatus Omnitrophota bacterium (assembly GCA_016193175.1). Classification (GTDB taxonomy): domain Bacteria; phylum Omnitrophota; class Gorgyraeia; order Aquiviventales; family Aquiviventaceae; genus JACPSQ01. The sequence continues at coordinate 10,737 of JACPSR010000055.1, read as the reverse complement.
CGCCCGCGCGCAGCGCCTCGTATTCCGCCTCGAACGAGCCGAACCGCCAGGGCACGATCCACTGCCCGAGCGGCTGGTACTCGACCGCGTCGCGGGTATGTCTTCCGTGTAAGAGGAGGGTCAGCATTCCGGTTTCAGATACCATTGTAACCCCTGCCATCAGAGCGTTCATAGTTCGTTAGAGCGTTCATAGTTCGTTGTTCATTGTTCGTTGATGGTAGCTTCGCACAACGAACACCGAACTACGAACAACGAACGAAGTGGGAAGCGAGAAGGCGACAGAGAAGGTGACCTTGACCCTGCCGGAGATTTTCGCTACCATGAAGCGTGCGTATCGCCCACAATGAGGAGGACGACGATGGCAACTGCAACACTCTCAGCAACGATGCAGGAACGTCACGGACGGGTCACGTTTAAAGGCAATCCGCTGACGCTGATCGGCCCGGAGGTCAAGGTCGGGTCACAGACGCCGGGGTTTCAGGTGCTGGGCCAGGATCTTGCGCCGGTCACCTTGGCGTCCTTCAAAGGCAAGACGCTCCTCATCAGCGTCGTCCCATCGCTGGACACCCCGGTCTGCGATGCCCAGACACGGCGCTTCAACCAGGAAGCCGCGGCGCTTCCGAACGTAGCGATCCTCACCGTCAGCATGGACCTGCCCTTCGCGCAGAAGCGATGGTGCGGCTCGGCGGGGGTTGACCGCGTGACGGTGCTGTCGGACCATCGGGACGCCTCCTTCGGGACGGCGTACGGGGCGCTGATCAAGGAATTGCGACTGCTCTGCCGCGCCATTTTCGTCGTTGACCGCGGCGGGACCGTGCGGCATGTCGAGTACGTCTCGGAGCTCTCCGCGCATCCGAACTACGACGCCGCCCTCGCCGCCCTCCGCCAATTGACCGCAACAGCGTAAGAGATTGTGGATTGCGAATTGTGTCCGCCACCAAGATGGGCGGATCCGCCATGCCGTGTGGCGGAGATTGCGGATTGATCAATCCGAAATCCACAATCCGAAATCCACAATAGTCCGATGCTGTGGCTCCGTATGGTATCCGTTGCTTGGCGGCTCACGTGGCCGTACGTGCTGGCGCCCTGGCGCTCCCCCCTCTTGCGCTGGCGGGTGGAAACCTACGGCATGCTCGATGAGCACGGCCGTCTGCTCCACGCGGACGCCATCACCCCCGGACACTTCCTGACGTTTACCCTGCGGCACCTCCGGGCCCTCGCGCGCTTCCTCCGCTGGGCAGCCTCCCTCTAGCTTCCAAAGACGCTCAATTCTAAAAGACGCTCGATTCTGTCTTGTTGAGCGGCGCTCTCGTCAGGTATACTTAGGTTAATCGTGCTTAGGAAGCTTACTTAACTGCTTAAAACGCTATGGAGAATACTTAAAGCGCTATGGAGGATCGCAGGGCCAGTGTAGGTTCTCAGCGAGGGGTCGGGGGGGAGGAGGGGACGGCCGGCGTCGGCATGTCCGTCTCGCCTGCGACTGCCGATTATGCGTTGCCGGCCCCCCAGCGGATTCTCCTGCGGCTCTTCCGGGTCTGGTGCATCGGCGTGGTGGCGTTCGGCTACGGCCTTCCCGTCATCTACGGGTTGCTGGCCTGGCGATTGAATGAGGAGCAGTGGCGCTGGACCTACCGGATGTATTTCACTGAGCTTCCGCTCGTCGCAGGATGCGGCGTGATGGTGCTCCCGTGGCTCTGGTACCGTCCCATCCACCGGACGTTGAAGGCGTGGTGGAGCGGAGCTCCCGCGATCCGGAGCCAGTGCGTGATGGTGTATGAGCGGGCGCTCCGCCTGCCCTGGCAGGTCGCCGTGGCGGCGTTTGCCGCCGCCCTCCTCGGGTATCTCATCGGCATGGGCGTCGTCCACTGGAAGGCCGACCAGCCGCTGATTGAGATTGCGAAAACCCTTCCCGCAATTCCGCTCGTCGGTGGGATGATGGGGGCGTTCTGCTACTTCGGGACGGCGCGTGCGTTGCAGCCCGTCGTGAACCGGTGCAGCGTGCAGCTGCAGGATGCGCGGCCCATCCGCGGCGCCTCCCTGGGGGCGAAATTTCTGACGACAACCTGCATCCTCTCCATCGCGGCGTTGTGCCTCCTGCAGCCGACCGCCTACACCCTAGGCCAGATGATCATCGAGCGCTACATGAGCGATCGCGCCCTGACGCAGTTGCGGGTGGCCACCTACCAAGCCGCGTCCGTCAAGCAACCGGAGGATCGCACCAGATTCCTCCTGGAGGCCAAGCTCGGATCGAGCGGCTACGTGTTTGCGATGGACGGCTCCGGGCGCATCCTGACGCCTCACCCCCGCGGCTATACGACGCTCGGCCAGGAGCGCTTCTACAGTCCGGATCAGCAGCTCCAGGGTGACGGGCACTCCTGGGTGGATCGCGTGGGGGAGCATCGGGTCGTCGCCTTCGTGCGGTTCGACGACCCGCCGTGGACGTTCGTCTCCATCTCCTTCCTGACCGATTTCGACCTCCCGCTGCGGAGGTTCGTGCACTTTTCCTGGCTCGTCGCGCTGGGGGTGCTCTTCATGGTCATCCTGTTCGGCCGGTACTACACGCGGAGCATCACGACCCCCTTGGCCGAGCTCACCGGGGCGGTCCGCCAGATCGCCGAGCACGGCAACCTGTCGCAGTACGTGCCGATCACCACCCACGATGAAGTCAGCGAGGTCGCGCACGCCTTCAACCAGATGGTGGAGCGGCTGCGGGTCTCCAAGGCCGATGTGGAGGACTACACGAGGCGGCTCGAGCGCTCCACGCAGGAGCTCTCGGCGCTCAACCAAGAGATGGAGGATCTCATCCGGGTCGTTTCGCACGATCTGCGCGCGCCGCTCATCAACATCCAGGGATTCTCCAAGCGGCTCGAGCCGGTCATGCAGGAAACGGTGCAGGCCCTCGATGAGCTCGCCGCCGGCAGCCAGGGCAACGGCGCGCGCAGCCACGTCGAATCCTTGAAAGGCGCCGTCCAAGGCCGATTCGCTGAATCGCTGCGGTTCATCTCGAAAAGCGTGGAGAAGATGGACGCCCTCCTGTCGTCGCTCCTGGCGGTCTCCCGCGTCGGCCGGAAAGCCAACCCCCTGCAACCCAACGATCTCAATGAGATTCTCGACGACGTGCTGGCGACGTTCGCCCACCAGCTGACGGAGCGGACGATCCAGGTCACCCGTCACCCGCTCCCTCGGCGCGTCCTCTGCCGGCGAAACGAGATCAACCAGGTCTTCTCGAACTTGATCTCGAACGCCATCAACTACATGGGGCCCACGGGCCATCGCTGCATCGAGATCGGCGGGATGGAAGACGGGGAGCGCGTCGAGTGTTTCGTCCGCGACACAGGTCTCGGGATCGATCCGAAGGACCATGAGCGGATCTTCCAGATGTTCACGCGGCTGCAGGCGGTCGACGTTCCGGGGGAAGGCGTCGGCCTGGCGTATGTGAAAAAGATCCTCCGGGCGCACGGGGGCGCGATCCGGGTCCAATCGCAACGGGGCCAGGGGAGCACCTTCTTCTTCACCTTGCCGGCGCTCGCCGCGACGGCCACAAGAGGGTAAGCCGATGCCCACGCTGCAACAGTCCGTCCTGGTCATGTTGGTGGAGGATGATGACGGCCATCGCCTCCTCATCCGCGAGAGTCTCAAGGCCAGCGGAATCGCCAACGACGTCGTTGAGATGCGGGACGGCGAGCAGGCGCTGGATTATCTCACCCAACGCGGACCCTATCGAGACCCCGCGAAGTCGCCCCGGCCCGATCTCATCCTGCTCGACATCAAGATGCCCAAGGTGGACGGCTTCGCGGTGCTGGAGCAGGTGAAGGCCAACCCGAGGCTCCGGGCGATCCCGATCCTCGTGCTGACCTCGACCGATGACCAGGCCGAGGTCAACCGATGCTACGCGTTGGGGGCCAATAGCTATGTCGTCAAGCCGGTTCGGTATGAGGACTTCCAAGAGCGGGTTCGGGCGCTTGGGCGCTTCCTCGACGCGACCCGGTTTCCCGATCAGCGATAGCGTTCGTTCTGGAAAGGCGGCTCAAGAATGGAGAAGACGCCGATCTCCGTGCTCCTCGTTGAGGATAACGAAGGCCACGCGGTCCTGACCAAGGGAGCGCTCGAGCAGGAGGGCTTCAAGGTGGACGTCTGCCGAACCGGGCGGGACGGGCTCGATCGGGTCTTCCGCAACGACTACCACGTGCACCTGATCGACGTGAGGCTCCCGGATCTGCCGGGGGTCGAGGTCCTCCGTCGCATCAACACCATCAAGCCGGGTTCGGTGTCCATCATTGTCAGCGGCCATGGCGACGAAGCGGCTGCGGTGGAGGCCATGAAGCTCGGGGCCTACGACTACCTCGTGAAATCGCCGCAGATGAGTCACCTGGCGGCCCTCCCCCTGATCATCCGTGAAGTCCTGGAGCGCCGCCAGTTGAAAGACGAGCGGGAGCAGCTCCAGACCGAGCTGTGGGAGCACGCCCGGCTCCTCGAAGAGCGCAACGTCGAGTTGCGGCGGGCCAACGAGGAGCTGAAGAAGCTCGATCAGCTCAAGTCCGACTTCGTCTCCATGGTGAGCCATGAGCTGCGCACCCCCATGGCGACGATCAAGGAGTTCGCCGGGATCATCGTGGATGAGATCGCGGGTCCGGTGACGAACGAGCAACGGGAGTACCTCGGCGTCGTCAAGGCGAACGTCGACCGGCTCTCCCGCATCGTCAACGACCTGCTGGACATGACGAAGATCGAGGCCGGTCGCCTGATGCTCAACAAGGTGTTGGTGGAACCGCAGGCGATGGTCGAGCACGTCCTGCAGTCCATGCGCCCGCTCGCGGAGGCGAAGGCGATCACCCTCGAGGTGAGCCTGCCTCCCGCCGTGCCCAGCGTGTTTGCCGACGAGGATAAGATCACCCAGATTCTCGTCAACCTCATCAGCAACGCGATCAAGTTCACCGAGAAGGGGGGGCGGATCCACCTCAAGGTCTCCGAGCAGCCGGCCGAGGTGGAGTTCAGCGTGGCGGATACCGGGACGGGGATCGCTCCCCAGGACCTGCCGAAGCTCTTCGAGAAGTTCCAGCAGATCGAGGGGGGCTCGGCGGAGGGTGGGGCCAAAGGCACGGGCCTCGGGTTGGCCATCAGCAAGCGACTCGTGGAGCTCCACGGCGGCCACATCCGCGCCGCCAGTGAGCTGGGGAAGGGTAGCGTCTTTTCGTTCGCCCTCCCGAAGCACGATCCGGACGAGGTCTTCCGCGAGTGCCTCCGCCGCGGCATCGAGCAGGCCAAGCGCAAGCAAGGCTGCTTCTCGATCAGCGTCGTCGCCATCCCGAACTTCCAACAGCTCAAGGCGCTCTACGGGCCTGAGGAGACCAACCGGTTGCTCAAACAGCTGGAGCTGATGATCAAAGAGATGGTGCGCCGCCGGCAAGGGGATATCGTCATCCGCTGGCAGCAGGGGGAGATGGTCGTCATCCTCGCCGAGGTGGACCAGACGGGCTCCAAGGTGATCGCCGAGCGCATCAAGCGCCTGACCATGCGGCATGCGTTTGTGCTGGGCGGCCAGACCCTGACGATCCCGCTGGTGACGACCACCGCCACCTATCCGGATGAGGCGCTGACGGAGGACGAGCTCATTCAGATCACCGAAGGGCGGTTGCGGCAGGTCGAGTGCCGGAAGACCCGCGTGCTCGTCGTCGACGATGAGCGAAAGGTCCGCGAGCTGCTCAGGGAAGCCCTGGAGCACCGCGGCTACGAGGTCCTCACCTCCGCCGGCGGACCCGAGGCGCTGGAGCGGCTCAAACGCGAATCCGTGGATCTGATTCTCCTTGACCTGGTGATGCCCGTCATGGATGGCTATGAGTTCTACCACGCGCTCAAGGAGGATCCGCGGACCAAGGAGGTGCCCGTGATCATCGTGACCGCCAAGGGCGACCGGAAGGACCGTCGGATCGGCTTGGAGCCGGAGCCCTATAACTACATCGTGAAACCGTTCCAGCTGGAGGATCTCCTGTCGAAGATGCACGACGTGCTGTTCCAACACCGTGCCGCGAGCCTGTGACGCATGGCCGAGCGCATTCTTCTCGTCGAGGACGAACCCGATCTGCGGTTGGCGCTGTCCGTGCGCCTGCGCGCCGCCGGCTTCCACTGCGAGACGGCGCACAACGGAAAAGAGGGGCTGGAAAAAGCCGCCCAACGCCGGCCGGATCTCATCATCGCCAATCTCTTCATGCCGGTCATGGACGGGCACGAAATGGTGCGTCACCTGAGAGCCGATCTCAACACCGCGTCGATCCCCATCGTGGTGATCACCGCGTTCCCTGAGCACTCGCGGGACGCTCAGGCCGCCCAGCTCCTCCTCCTCGGGGTCCGCATCCTGCAACGACCCTTTGAGACCCAGGAGCTTCTGGGCATCGTGCGAACGCTGTTGACGCCACCAACCTCAGGAGGGCCCGACCATGCCGGCGCCGAAGAAGATCCTCATCGCGGATGACGAGGAGCAGCTTGCCCTCGCGCTGAAGATCCGCTTCCAGGCGAAAGGCTACCAGGTCTTCACGGCCGGGGATGGCCGCCAGACGCTGGAGCTCATCACCCAGCAGCAGCCCGACCTCTTGATCCTCGACATCCTCATGCCCGTCATGGACGGCTACACCTGCCTGCGGGAGATCAACCGGCGCCTAGGTCGCGGCCAACTCCCCGTCGTGATCCTCACGGCCCGCGATCGGATGAAGGATCTCTTTGAGCTGGAGGGGATCGAGGACTACGTCGTCAAGCCCTTTGACCACGAAGACCTCCTGCTGCGCATCGAGCGGGTCTTCAAGCGGCGCGCCGAGGGACAAACCCCCGCCGCCGCATAGACCATCGTCCATACCGTTCGCGAACGCCCGTCGTGTTGACCCCCGCAGCCTCGCCCGTTACAATACAGGTGTCATGCCTCAGCCGATCCCCCTTCAAGATGCAGCCGTCTACGGCCCGATCCGTTCGCGGCGCCTTGGGAACTCGCTCGGCATCAACGTGTTGCCGGTGAGCCATAAGGTCTGCTCGTCGAACTGCGTCTATTGCCAGTATGGGTGGACCCCATCACCTGTCGTTCGGCCTGAAGGCCGAAATGCGCCTACGGCGCCGACAGGTGATGGGGGGCGACTGAAGCGCGCCCCCGAGCTGCTCGCCGACATCGAGGAGGCGTTCCGGCGGCATGCCCGCAACCGGACGCCGGTGGACTGCATTACGCTGGCCGGGAACGGGGAGCCGACCCTCCACCCGGACCTGGAGGAGCTCGTGATCGGGATCAAGCGGTTGCGCGACGCCTACTTCCCCACTGCGCCCGTCGGGATCTTGAGCGATGCCACGCAGATCGCCCGTCCCCATGTCCGTCGGGCGCTCGCGTCGCTCGATCAGCGCTGCATGAAGTTCGACGCCGCCGACGAGGCCACCTGGAGGCGGATCAACGACCCGCTGGTGAACGTCAACTTCCAGGCGATGATCGAGGCGCTCAAGGCGCTGCCCGATGTCGTCCTCCAGAGCATGTTCATTCAGGGGAGCTATGACAACACCGATGAACCGCACCTGTGCGCCTGGATCGCGGCCGTCGGGTCCATCAAGCCGCGCTCCGTGCAGGTCTATACCGTCGATCGCCCCACCGCGGCTGACGGCATCCAGCCCGTCCCGCGCGAGCAGCTTCAGGAGATCGCCGACCGCCTCGCCGCCTCGACCGGCATCCACGCCGAGGTGTTCGATTAGCACCGACGAACAATGAATGAACAATGAACTATGAACCGTAGTGACACATTCGACGACGTGGATAAGGCGATCCTCGCCGAAATCGAGGCGCAGTTTCCCGTGGAGCACCGTCCGTTTCAAGCCCTCGGACAGAAACTGGGCCTCTCCGAGCAGGAGTGCCTCTCGCGCATCGATCGTCTCAAGGCCACCCACGTCATCCGTCAGATCTCGGCCATCTTCGATGCCCGCGCGCTCGGTTACCGCACGACCGTGGTGGCGATGCAGATCGAGCCCGCGCGCACACAGGAAGCGGTGCGGCTCATCACCCAGCACCCGGGGGTGTCGCACAGCTACGCGCTCAACGATCGGTTCAACCTGTGGTTCATCATCCACGTGCCCCCGGCCGATTCCCTGGAGCAGGTCATCAACGTCCTCCACGCGCTCGCCAAGTCCGATGAGACGGTCGTCCTCCCCGCGCTGAGGTTCTACAAGGCCGGGACGAGACACGATCTCACCGACGAAGGGTCGTGGCTCGAGCACCAGGAGGAATCCGGCGAGGCGTCGCGGGGGACGGCCGCGGTCCCCCCGCTCACTGAAGAGGACATCCGGTTCATCCGCATCGCGCAGGAAGACCTCCCGCTCCTGGAGATTCCCTACGCCGTCTGGGCCGAGCAGGTGGAGAGCTCCGAAGAAGAGTTCTTTGCCTGGGACAAGCGGATGGAGCACCTGGGGTACATGAACCGATTCGCCGCCGTCTTCCATCGCCACCACGGCGAGGCTCTAACCAACGCCATGGTGGTCTGGCAGGTGCCCCCGGAGCAGGTGGATGCGATCGGCGAGCAGATAGCGCTGTTCAGAGAGGTCATCGGCTGCTACCGCTACCCCACCTATCCGAACTGGCCCTATCCCCTATGTGCGGTCATCCGGGCCGCCAGCTTCGCCGCCTGCATGGAGGTGACCAAACGCATCGAGGAGCGCGTCGGTCGATTCCCGCACAAACACCTCTTCAGCACTCAGGAGCACAAGCGGGTCCGCATCACGTACTTCAGCCCGGACCTCGACGCCTGGCGGCACACTGTCGGGGTCATCCGGTAATGCCCAATCGGACTGAGCAGCTCAAAGCGACCTATGGCAACCCGTTCGACGTTCTCAAGGCCGTGGAGCGCGCCGCTGCCCAAGGCTACGAGAGCCTATCGGAGGACGATCTCTTCATGTGCAAGTGGGTGGGGCTCTATACCCACCGGAATGAGCAGGGCTACTTCATGCTCCGCACCAAGCAGCCCAACGGATTCGTCACCCCGGAGCAGCTTGAGACCATCGCCGACATCGCCGAGCGGCAAAACAGGGGCTATGCCGACATCACGACGCGCCAGGATTTCCAGCTCCACTGGGTGCACTATACCGAGGCGGTGCCGATCATCCGGCGGCTGCAATCGGTGGGGATCTCCACGCTCGGCGCCTGCGGCGACGTCGCGCGCAACGTCGTCGGCTGTCCCGTCGCCGGCGTGGACCGGGAGGAGATCCTGGACGCAGGCCCGGTGGCCAACGAGGTGAGCCGCTATTTTCTGGGCAATCCGGCCTATGCCAATCTGCCCAGGAAATATAAGATCAGCGTCTCCGGCTGCACGACGTGGTGCTGCCATCCGGAGATCCAATGCGTCGCGCTCGTCGGCGCGCAGCGCAGGGTGTCCGCCACCACGCGTGGCGGATCCGCCTCTGGTGGAAACGGCGAGTCCGAGGCCGGCTTTGACCTCCGGGTCGGCGGGGGGCTCTCGACCCAACCGTTCATCAGCCAGCGCCTCAACGCCTTCGTCAGGCCCGGCGAGGCCGTCGAGGTCATCCGACACATCACCGAGCTCTGGCGCGATACGCCGGAGTATCGGGAGAAACGTCACCACGCCAGGATCAAGTACCTCATCCACGACTGGGGGCTGGCCAGGTTCCGCCAAGCGCTCGAGGAGCGGCTCGGCCGAAAGCTGGATGAGGCCCCGTCTGATTTCCAGGAGCCGCCGGACACCTACCGGGACCACGTCGGCGTCCACGCACAGAAGCAGCCGGGCCTCTACTATGTCGGGGCGCCGGTCCTGGTTGGTCGGATCACGAGCCCCCAGATGAGGCGGGTCGCAGACCTCGCCCAGCGCTACGGCGACGGCAAGACCATCCGCCTCACGAACCGCCAGAACATCCTGCTTCTCAACATCCCGGAGTCCAACGTCGAAAAGGTCCTCGGTGGCCTGGCTGAGATCGGGCTCTCGATCAACGCGCACCCGGTGCGGCGCAGCGTCGTCACCTGCACGGGCACTGAGTTCTGCAAGCTCGCCATCACGGAGACGAAGGCGCGCTCCCGTCAGATCGTCGAGCATCTGGAGAAGCGCGTGCCGCTCGATGAGCCGTTGCGCCTCCACATCACCGGCTGTCCCAACGCGTGCGCGCAGCACCAGATCGGACAGATCGGCATGATGGGCTCGAAGACGAAGGTGGACGGCCAGATCGTGGACGCCTACGATATCTTCGTGGGGGGCCAGATGGGGCGGGGCGCCGCCTTCAACCACCCCGTGTTGCGCAAGGTGCCCGCGACCGAGTGCGCGCGGCGGCTCGAGCAGCTCCTGCTGGGCTTCAAGCGGGGGCGCAAGGAGCGGGAATCGTTCAACGATTGGTGCAAGCGGGTCGGCGACGCGGAGCTCGTGAGACTGCTCACTGAAGGCGGCACCCATCCACTGGCCGATGCGGAGGACGTCCCATCGCCCCAGGTGCCGGAATCGGATGGCCCCGTGTATTGAGAGCTCGTTTCAAAGCCATCTTATGGCAAGCAGCGAGCAGCAAGCAGCGAGCAGTGTTCGATGACCCCCTACTCGCTGCTCGCCGCTAGCTGCTAGCTCCAATATGAGATCGCTTGCCGTCATCGTCTCGGGAGGGAGCACGAACAACCTGATCCAGGTGCTCACCCTCCTCATGGCGGCGGTGCACGCCGACATCAAGGCGCGCGTGCTCTTCCGGGACGAGTCGGTCTACCGGCTCACCCCGCAGCGAATCAACGCCGTT
>JACPSR010000113.1 GCA_016193175.1 Candidatus Omnitrophota bacterium | reverse complement strand
GAACTTGATGACATCGTGAAAGGAGAGCAGCCCGTGCGGCCGGTGGTCGTGAAGGACGTGCCGCGCCACGGTATGATAGGAGCCGTCCTCGCAGAAGACCTGCTCATCCGGTGTGACCTTTTTCTCTTCCAGAAGGGCGGACGCCGTCACGATCTTAAAGATGCTGCCGGGCTCAAAGAGGTCGGTCACCGCGCGATTGCGTCGGGCCTCGGCCGGAGCCACAGCCGGAGCATTGGGATCGTACGAGGGCGCGTTGGCAAGCGCCAGGATCGCTCCGGTGGCAGGCTCCATCACGATGATGGATCCGCCCTTCGCATGGTACTTCTTGACGCCCCACTCCAGGGTCTCTTCGGCCACTTCCTGCACGACGCTGTCAATCGTGAGGACGACGTCGTAGCCATCCATCGGCCGAGTTTCAATCGTCCAGGGGCCGATGAGCACGTTCCCCTTCGCGTCGCGTAAGGTGGAGCGCCACCCATCCTGTCCCTGCAGGACGCCGTTGAACGCCAGCTCCAGCCCTTCGAGGCCGTACTGGTCGATGTCCACGAACCCGATGAGATGGCTGCCGAGCCTTCCGTGGGGGTAGAGCCGTTTCGGCTCCTCCATCAGCCCCACCCCCACGTCACTCAGCATCCGGATAGACGGCGCGACCGCCGGCTCCACGTGCCTGGCGACCCACACGAACCCCTTATCTTTTTCCAAACGCTCCTCGATCGCGTGGGCATCCCGACCGATCATGTCGGCAAGCTGTCGAGCGACGTCCCGTTTCGCCTCCACGGCCCTGGCGTTCGCAAAGACGGACGGCACGCCGACGCCCATCGCCAACGGGCGGCCAGCCCGATCGTAGAGCGTCCCGCGACGCGCCCGTAAGACCTCGGTCGATCGGTGCTGAGCCGCGGCCAGCGCCGAGTAGCGGCCGGCGGCCACCAGCTGAAGCCAAACGCAGCGCACCCACAGCAAGCCCAATAACGCGAGGCCGACGAGCAGGACCCCGATGATGCGGTCATTCGCCGGACGAGCCATGGCCCACCCCTGCAAATTTCTCGTCTCGAAATTTATCAACCAGCAATGGGGCTGGAGGGAGCCTCAACCACGCCACGAGCTTGAGCCGCCGCTCCTCGGCGACTTGCGCCAAGCGCAGGGGGGACGTCAGCCCGATGATGTGCGCATTCGACCATGACACGTCGTTTTCCTGCGCATGGAGATCCCGCAGCCGCTCTCCGACTGCAAGGGCCTGCAGGAAGACGGCGTTCCGTTGGGCCACCTGGAGGCAACCTAACCCAACCATTGCTGCAATAAGTAGCAACCAACGATGCAACCGCATGGACTGTGGTTCAGGACTCGGGGTTCAGGGTTCGGGGCACGTGCCCAGAGCCTCCGCCACCGTGCGAGGCGGACCCGCCACGCCGTATGGCGGGCCCAGCCCCTAGCCCAGAGCGTTGTTCAATAGCTCGCAGTTTGGCCGACCGCGCTCGAGGGTTTTGCGCGACCTCCGCTTCCGATGGACGCATGGGTTTCTTTGTCAACGCCGTCCACGCCCCGTCGCGCACGCCTCGGGCGAAGGCGTGTTTGACGAGCCGATCTTCGAGTGAGTGGAACGTGATGACGACCGCTCGCCCCCCAGGATTCAGCAGCTCGCTCACATCCGCCAACACGCCCTCCAGCGCCCCCAATTCATCGTTGACCGCCATGCGCAGCGCCTGGAAGACCCTGGTGGCGGGATGGAGCCGCCCATGACGCATCCGTGAGGGGATAGCCTCCGCGACCAGATGAGCGAGCTGGGTGGTCGTGGTGATCGGATGAATGCGCCGTTCGTTCACGATCCGGCTCGCGATCCGTTTGGCAAAGCGCTCTTCGCCAAACGTCTCAAAGATCATGGCCAGCTCATCAGCCGTCAGCCCATTGACGAGGGCCTCAGCCGTCGCTCCCTGTCCGGGGTCCATGCGCATATCGAGCGGGCCTTCTTTGGCGAAGCTGAACCCCCGCTCGGCGCAATCGACGTGGAGGCTCGACATCCCAAGATCCAAGAGCACCCCGTCGACGCGCGTGATCCGCAACCCCTTGAGGATGGCTGAAAGCCTGCGATAGTTTTCCCGAACGAAGGTCACGTGCGGGATGAACTCCGTCAACCGTTTCCGCGCAAGTTGAAGTGCCGTCTGGTCGCGATCAATCGCCACGAGCCGTCCCGTGGGCAGGACGTGAGGAAGGATCATCAGGCTGTGACCACCCGTCCCAACGGTACCGTCCACGATCGTAACACCCGGTCTGGGATTCAGGTAGTGGAGGACTTCGGAGCCCATGACGGGTTTGTGCCATCCGGACGCCGGCGGAGAACTCATCGTCAGGGGGAACGCCAGGTGACCGTCATGTGGAGCGGTGCCGATTGCACCCATCGGGAGGTCGCTAGTCCACCATCACCCGTTCAGCGATTTCTTCAAAGCTTTGCCGCGAGCTCTCGTAGAAGTCCTGCCACTTCTCCTTGGACCAGATCTCCATCCGGCTCGAGACCCCGACGATCACCACCTGCTCTTTGATCTGGGCGAATTCCTTCAGCGACCTCGGCACCAAGAGACGCCCCAGCCGATCGACGGTCACTTCGACGGCTCCGGAGAAGAAGAGCCGGTTGAATTTCCGTCCCTCCCCTTTCGTAAAGGGGATCTGTTTGAACCGGTTCTCCGCCAGGCGCCACTCGGCCTCTGGGAACAAAAACAGACACCCATCGAGCCCGCGGGTCAGAAAGAGCGATGTGACGTCGTGGGTTTTGAACGCTTGGCGGAACTTGGCCGGGACAATCAGGCGGCCTTTGCGATCGATGGTATGTTCGTACTCACCGTACAGCATGGGCGCTTATCCCGACACCTCCGCATGACGGAGAGACGCAGGGCGGATCTGTCTCACAGACAAACCCGCCCGCTCGGCCTGGCCATTTTTCGGGTGTGTATAATATACCACTTTATTCCACTTCCACCCACAATGATGCCCCGACTATACCCGCTTCCCACCACCCTTGTCAAGACAAAAAGGCGAAGCGAAATGTATGTATGGAGGTGAGCGGAAGTGTGCGCGAACGGAGAGGGCTTAGGAGCGAAGGAAGCGGGGGAACTGAGCAAAGAGTTGGCGCGCACGAGCGATGTCCCGGCGCACCTGCTGGCCGAGCGCCTGCCAACTGGGAAAGCAGCGCTCGGCTCGCAAGCGAGCCAACACGGAGACGGAGATGGGGCGTCCGAGGAGGGTGCCGACAAATCTCAGCAGGTGGACTTCACAGACCATGGGCCCCGGCCCGAACGTGGGGCGAACCCCCAGGTTCATCACCCCGCGCCACACGTGGCGACCATCCTCGCTGCGGACGGCCACCGCGTAGACCCCACGCGGTGGGAGGACTTGCGGGATCAACCGAATGTTCGCCGTCGGGAAACCCATCCGGCGGCCACGCCCTCGGCCTGGTACGACGACTCCATAGAGGGCAGGAGGACGGCCAAGAAGCCCTCGCGCCTGGGCGAGCCCTCCCAGCCCAATCAACCGACGGATGCGCGAGCTGGAAACCGGCATCCCGAGGCGGCGCACCTGTCGCACAGGAACCACCCGGATCCCATACGAAGGGCCGAGCCTCCGGAGCACGTCCATGTCTCCCTGGCGGTTGTTCCCAAACACAAACGCTTCCCCGATGACCAACGCCCTGGCGCGCAACCGATGGACCAGGATGCGGCGGATGAACTGCTCGGCCGTCACGCGGGCAAACCGCGCGGTAAAGGGGAGGATCCACACCCAATCGAGCCCCAACGCGTGGAGGGTCGACACCCGCACCCCAAGCGGCATGAGCGCGGGCTGGGCATGGGCAGGATCCAAGACGATCTGCGGGTCTGGATCGAAGGTGATGGCGACGCTCGTCCCGTCCAAGCGGCGCGCCAGTTTGACGGTCGATCGGATCAGCCGCTGGTGGGCGATGTGAACGCCGTCGAAGACGCCGACGGTCACGACGGCGCGCGTCGGAGGATACGCCACCGCGTTCAACCCTTTGAGGACGCGCCTGGAAGGCATACGGCTTGTAAGGCGTGCGTGATGGCGTCTGGGCTTGATGCCTCGACCCAGGCAAGTGATCGTGCGTCTTCGATCCTCCAGCCACCGACACGCAGGCGCACGAGGCTCGTGAGATGGCCGAGCGTCCCCAACTGTTCGGCGATGAGCTCGGCCAGGACGCGGACGTAGGTGCCGGCCGAGCAGTGAACGCGGAACGTCAGCGTCTCAGGTGTGCACTGAAGCAGCGTGACCTCGGAGAGGTGAACGAGCCGCTCTGGAAGGGTCACCGGTTGATGCCGTCGCGCCCACCAGTACGCCGGACGCCCCCTCACTTTCACGGCGCTGTAGGACGGCGGTCTCTGAGCCAACGGGCCCTTCAAGGAGGCGAGCACCTCCGTGATGCGGCCTCGATCCAAGGGGGGCACCGGGGCGCTCCGGATCGGTCTCCCCATCGCATCGCCGGTATCCGTCTGCGTCCCGAACCGAAGGACCGCTTCATACATCTTCTCATGGGCCTGGAGCCTCTGTTGGTCCTTCGTGGCCCTCCCGACGAGCAGGATCAGCAACCCCTGGGCCATCGGATCCAGCGTCCCCGTGTGCCCGACCCGTTGAACGCCGAGCTTCCGACG
>JACPSR010000054.1 GCA_016193175.1 Candidatus Omnitrophota bacterium | reverse complement strand
GTCAGGCGTTGGAGGCTGCCAATCTCTTTGACGGGAGCTACACCATTGAGGTGTCTTCTCCGGGTTTGGACCGGCCGCTGGTGAGCAAGCGGGATTTTGAGCGGGCACTCGGGGAAGATATCCACGTCGAGGTCGTGCGGGAAGAGGGGAAGGCCCAGGAGCTCCATGGGATGCTCTTGGCCGTCCAACATGAGGCGATCGTCCTCAAGATGGCGTCTGGAAACGTGACGCTGCCGTTCGCCCAGATCCGCGCGGCGAAGAAGGCGCTCCGCTGGAACCGAGTGTGACCCGTGAACCGTGATCGGTGAACTATGAACTATGAACAATAAAGAACTACTCTCCATCCTCGAATCGATTGAGCGGGACAAAGGCGTCGACCGCGAAGTGCTCATCCAAGCGGTGGAGGCCGCCGTGGCCACGGCCGCCAAGAAGAGCGAGGGGGTCAGTGACGACACCGAGGCGACGGCGACCTTCGACCGCCAGACCGGACGCCTCGTCGTCGTCGTGGGCGGCCGGGAGATCGACTCGGCCCGCCTCACCCGCATCGCCGCGCAGACCGCGAAGCAGGTCGATCCGCGAAGCGGAGCGCGACGTCATCTTCACCGAGTTCCAGGGTCGGGTGGGCGATATCGTGACCGGCTCGGTTCACCGCTTTGAGCGCGGCGACATCATCGTGGAGATCGGGCGGGCGGAAGCCATCCTGCCGAAGTCTGAGCGCATCCCGCACGAAGAGTACCACCAGGGAGACCGGGTGCAAGGCTCCATCCTCGAGGTCCGAAAGAGCGCCAAGGGCCCCGCCATTGTGCTCTCGCGCAGCCACGAGGGGTTCATCCGGGGGCTCTTCGCCCTGGAGGTCCCTGAGATCTCTGAGGGGATCGTGGAGATTAAAGGGATCGCCCGCGAGGCAGGAGACCGGACGAAGATCGCCGTCGCGTCGACAGACGAGAAAGTGGACTGCGTGGGGGCGTGCGTCGGGATGCGCGGCACCCGGGTGAAGAACATCGTGAGAGAGCTCCACGGCGAGAAGGTCGACATCATCCGATGGCACGAGGACCCGAAGGAGTTCATCGCGGCGGCGCTCTCCCCGGCCAAGATCGCCGACATCCAGGAACACCGCGAGACCAAGGAGGCGCTGGTGATCGTGGAGGATGACCAGCTCTCGCTCGCGATCGGCAAGAAAGGACAGAACGTCCGGCTGGCCTCGAAGCTCACCGGCTGGCAGCTCGAGATCAAGGGCAAGGCCCAACCAGTCCATGCCGAGGTCTCCTTGCATGGGATGGCCGGGATTGGTCCGGCGATGGAGCAGCGCCTCAGCGAAGCGGGCCTCACGACGCTTCAGCAATTGGCGGCTTGCACCGTGGAGCAATTGACCGCCATCAAGGGGATCGGTGAAAAGACGGCCCAGAAGCTGCTCGACTCGGTCAAAACCGTCCTGAGCCAGCCCCCCGCTGAACAGGCGACAGGAACAACTGAGAAGGCCACCGATGCGAACGCTCCGCCACTGACGGAACAGACGGACAGGGCGGAAGGGACGTCGTGACATGCGCGTGAGCGAACTTGCCAAAGCCCTGAAGATGCCCTCCAAGGAGCTGCTGGGGAAGCTCAAAGAGCTCCGGATCAAAGCGGCAGGTCCGACCAGCACGCTCGATGCGGATACGATCAATCGCGTCCGGAAAGCGCTCGTCACCCGCGCGCCGGCGAAGAAGCCGGCGGCAGCGGCGAAAGCCGCCGCTGCGGCGAAGAAACCGTCGGCTGCCGCCAAGCCGGTCTCAAAGGTGTCTGGCGCGGTCCTGCCGGCGCCAAGCGCAGCGCGGCAGACAGGCAGGCCCTCTGCCGCGGCGCCTCAGCGCGCCGCGGCAACGAGCCCTGCCGTGTCGGCGGTGAAGGCACCCGCGCAGCCGATTCCTCCCGCGGCGGGCACGGTCTCGTCCGTGAGCGCCCAGGCCGCGCCGACAAAGGCAGCGCCGAGACCGACGCCGCATCCGCCCGTTCCGTCGCCGACCCCATCGGCGGCGACGGCCGCCCCCCCGAAGCCCAAACCGACCAAGGCAGCACCCCCAGCGCCTGTGATCGCAGAGCCCGTCGCCCCGCCGGCCGCGCCACAAGTGCTGACGCTCAGCTTCCCCATTACCGTGAAAGACCTCGCGGCGAACATGGGCGTGAAAGCCAGCGACCTCATTAAGTACCTGATGCAGCAGGGCGTTTTCGCCTCCATCGTCCAACCGCTCAACGAGGCGACGGCGACGAAAGCGGCTCGCGCCTTCAACTACGACATCGCTCCACAGCCCACCCTTGAAGAGCAACTGCTCAACGCGTGTGGGCCTGATCCGAGAAAGCTTGCGCCGCGCGCCCCCGTCGTGACGTTCATGGGCCACGTGGACCACGGCAAGACGAGCCTGCTCGATGCGATCCGGGAGGCCAAAGTCGCCGAGAAGGAGGCCGGCGGCATCACGCAGCACATCGGCGCCTACGAGGTGCTGCTCGAGAAGGGCCACGTCACGTTTCTTGATACGCCGGGCCACGAGGCGTTTTCCGCGCTGCGATCCCGCGGGGCCAACGTGACCGATATCGTCGTGCTCGTCGTGGCTGCCGACGACGGCGTCATGCCGCAGACGGTCGAGGCGATCGACCACGCCAAGGCCGCC
>JACPSR010000053.1 GCA_016193175.1 Candidatus Omnitrophota bacterium | reverse complement strand
CGCGTCCTTTTTTAACTCGGAACCCGGAACCCGGAACCCGGAACTCACGAGGACGATGCCCTTGCCCACCTTGAGGGCGGTCTCGATGGACTCCGTGAGGCGGGACGTGCTCTCGGCGTCAAGCGAGAGCCGGTCCACGACGACCTCAATGGTGTGGGCCCGCTTCTTGTCCAACGGAACCGGCTCATCGACGTCACGGAGCGCGCCGTCGACCCGCGCGCGGACGAACCCCTGCCGCTTGATGTCGCGGAAGACCTCGGCGTATTCGCCTTTTCGCCCGCGGACGAGCGGGGCGAGAATGGACAGCTCGGTCTTGGCAGGAAGCTGGAGGACCTGGGAGACGATCTCCTGAGCGGATTGTTGGCGGATCGGGACGGAGCAGCGGGGGCAGTGCGGCTGACCCGCCCTGGCAAATAGCACCCGCAGGTAATCGTAGATTTCTGTTTGGGTCGCCACGGTCGAGCGAGGATTGCCGCCGGCCGTCCGCTGCTCGATGGCGATGGCGGGCGAGAGCCCCTCGATCGACTCCACCTCGGGCTTCTCCAATCGCTCCAGAAACTGGCGCGCGTACGCCGAGAGGCTTTCCACATAGCGACGCTGCCCCTCGGCGTAGAGGGTATCAAACGCCAGCGTCGATTTCCCGGACCCTGAGAGCCCCGTAATCACGATGAGGCGATTCCGGGGGAGGGTGAGGTCCAGGGCTTTGAGGTTGTGCTCGCGCGCGCCTCGGATGATGATGTTCCCGTCAGACGGTGGACTGGCCCCGCCGCCGGCATGCCCGAGGTCGAGCCGCTGCACGCTGGGCTGAGCGGGCGAGGTCGCGTGCGGTCCAACGGCAGGTGGCGGGACGGAATGGTTGGAAGACATGATGGCGTCATTATAACGGCTGATCGAATGCGCTTCAATAACAGGAGGGGATCAGGCCCCACCCCCAACGCGACACGGTTGGCACGGGGGCCTAACCCCCTCCTGTCCAGTTTGCTCTCGATAGACGCGTGATCAGCGTCGACCGCGTCGTCTGCTTCGCCGCTGGCCCCCCCGCGCCATCCTTGCTCGTGAAATGTCGCCCTGCTTGTCGACAAAGTACAGGTAGCCAGCTTGTTTCCTGACGCCCACCTTTGCAACTTTCTCTGCCACGACCAGTCACCCCCTCTCACCCACGTGTTGCCTCTTCGGTTATCACAGCGCCGCTGCACCGGGTTGCAACGGCGAAATCCTCAATGGTTCAATGATCAGGTTCCAATCAACACGGAATCAAACACTCGGCCTAACGTCGCGACGGCCGATCGGACGGCGATCTCGCTCGTCTTCGGGTTGACGCTGGGACGACTCTCAACCTGGCACCGGAGACGACCGCAATCCCCTTCAACCTCAAGCTCATGGATGTTCACGCGAATCGTCGGATCCGCGACGACACGGATGCGCACGGGGGGTCGCGGGCGGCCCTCGGACCGCTCTGAGCCGGAGCGGGAGGCCGACAGCACGAGCGCCGCGGCCACGTTCGTGTTTTGCGGGAACGCCTCGACGACCATCCGCGGGGAGCCTTCGAAGATGACGGCGGGGCGGCGGAGCCGCTCCAAGCGGAGCTGTTTGCGCAGGACATACGGCGCCGAGGAGAGCGCCCGAGGCGGTTTGCGGGTCGTCAATGACAGCCGCCGGATCCGGCCCACCGCGAACGCCTTCACGCCGTCCAAACCCGCAAGCGCGCCGCTTGGGATGTAGACCTTGCCGCGGGATCGGCTGGCCAGACGTCGCCAGGTCTGGTCGCGCAACAGCCCGCCCACGCTCATGACGAAGACGCTCCGGTTCGCGCGGAGGGCCCGCCTGACGACCTGACCTGAGACGCCGGCCGATGCGGCCTCGATGACGAGTTGGCTCCTCTGGATGAGCACGTGGAGGGAGACGATCGGGGGCTCGTGAGCCAGCCGTCGACGCAGGGCCACGGCGCGCGCGCGGTCAACGTCATGGAGCGCCGTGATCCTCGCCGCCGCCGGATAGTCGCGTTGCAGGGCGAGCGCGAGCCGCGAGCCGATGGTGCCGCAGCCCACCAGGCCGACGCGCACCATTTAGGACGGGACGTCACGCGGCGCCCCCACGTTAGCGATCATCCCACGCCCTAACGCATCGCCGAAGGCGATGGCTCCGCCCGTAGGCGGAGCCGTGTCGCTGCACGACACTGCGTTAGGGCGTGGGATCACTTCCCGAATGTGATTCCGTTGATCGAGCACGATGACCTTCGGGGCGAAGCCTTCCAGCTCCTCGGGGGTGACGTGCACATAGGAGATGACGATGATCTTGTCGCCGGCCGAGATGAGACGCGCCGCCGCCCCGTTCACGCACACGGTCCCGGAGCCCGCCGCGCCTTCAATGCAGTACGTCACCACCCGCGCCCCGTTATCCACATCGACCACATGCACCTGCTCATAGGGGGCGAGGTCAGCCGCCTGCATGAGCTCGGCATCGAGGGTGAGGCTGCCCGTGTACTGCACGTTGGCCTCGGTCACCGTCGCTCCGTGCAGTTTCGACTTGCACACCGTCCGCAACATCTGTGTCTCTGTGTGGCTTCTGTGTCCTCTGTGGTATCGACGGGGATATTATGGCACGTCGACGAGAAGATTGTCAATCAAGCGTGTGCGCCCGATCCAGACAGCGAGGAGGATGGCGACTCGCCCGTGAAGCCGCGGCTGCGGTTCGAGCGTCCTCGCATCGACAATGGCCGCGTAGTCGATGCGCGCATCTGTTGCCTGACGGATCAGCCGGCGCACCCGGCTGAGAATGCTCCTCGCGCGGCGCTCCCCTGCGAGGATGCGCGCGCGGGCCGCGCGCAGCGCGCGAGGGAGGACAGCCGCCTGCTCCCGCTGGGCGCTCGTCAGATAGGCGTTGCGGGAGCTCATGGCTACACCGTCCGGTTCCCGAACCGTCGGCAGGACATGGACCTTGACCGACAGTTGCAGATCCCGCGCCAGCCGCTGGATGATCAGGGCCTGTTGGTAATCTTTCTGTCCGAAGTAGGCGTTCGTCGGGCGCGTCACCTGAAACAGGAGGGTGACGACCGTCGCGACGCCACGAAAATGGCCCGGGCGGGATCGGCCTTCCCACCGTTCCGAGAGCCGGTCCACGTCGATGCGCGTCTGGAAGCCGCTCGGATAGAGCGCGCGCGACGAGGGAGCGAACACGATATCGGCGCCGGCCGCGCGCGAGAGCCGGACATCGCGGGCGAGATTCCGCGGGTAGCGCGCGAAGTCCTCGCGAGGGCCGAACTGCAGTGGGTTGACGAACACCGTGACGATCACCGCGTCGTTCTGCGAGGCCGAGCGTCGGATGAGCGAGAGGTGCCCTTCGTGCAGCGCCCCCATCGTCGGCACAAGCCCCACCCGCTTGCCTTGCCGTGCAAGTTGCTGCGAGACCAGCGCCATCCGGCGCGGTGATCGAATGACCGTCATAGGTTGATCGATGATCGTGACCCCGGGCAGCGGGGCCTGGCTCGCGGTCGGTTCGCGGCACCGCTCGGCCCGCCCATCGCTGCGCGGTTTTTGTCGCTCGCCCCGCCGGCGGCGAGCGGGTGGGCCGAGCGCGGCCTCTGTGTGCGAGGCGGGCAGGGTGCCCCACACCCAGCGGTGTGTCCGATTCAAGCATACTACTTCGATTGGGTGTCCGGGTTCGTTGCCAGCGTGCCAGTTCGGTTCCAACGCTGGGTGTGGGGCGAGCCGAGCACACAGCGGAGGGAGGCGACCACGCTGGGGTCGCCGACCGTCCGCGCGAGCGCCCACCCCGAGCACAGCCGGCGGGGCACCGTGGCCGCTCCAAAAACCGAGCTGCCGCTCACCGACCGACTCGCCACCCGCTGCCAGTGATCCGTAGTTCGGTTCACGGCTCACGTCCGCCAAAAAGATTGGCGGATCCGCCACGCTGTGTGGCGGAGCTCACGGTCAGAGGCTCGAGGAGCGCCGCGATCGTCTGGTGGAGCACAGGGTGAACGAGTTCCGGCGCGAGCTGCGAGAGCGGCTCAAGGACGAAGCGCCGCTCATGCATCCGAGGATGAGGAATATCCAGATCCGGTTCCTGGATGATGCGGTCATCGTAGAGGAGGATGTCGAGGTCAATCGCGCGCGGCCCCCATCGCTCGGCCGAGGGGAGGCGCCCCAGGTCCCGCTCGATCCCTTGGAGGGTGGCCAGGAGCTTGCGCGGCGAGAGTGAGGTGGCGATCTCGGCCACCGTATTCAGGTAGGGACCCTGGGGAGGACCTCCGACCGGATCGGTCTCGCTGACGACGGCCATCTGGACGACACGGATGCCAGGCGCCGCACCCAGCGCCTTGAGGGCGCTCGAGAGCTGCGCGAGGCGATCTCCCTCGTTCGATCCGATCCCGATAAAGACGCGGCTCATCTTATCCATTGCGGATTGCGAATTGGCGATTGCGGATTTTAATTCGCAATCCGAAATCCGCAATCCGAAATTTCCATCGGTTTAAAAGATCTTGGTGAGGCGGTCGATGGCTTCCTGGAGCCGCTCGGTCGGAACCGTCAGCGAGAAGCGCACGTACCCTTCACCCGACGGGCCGAATCCCACGCCCGGTGTCACCACCACATGCGACTGCTCGAGGAGCCGCGCCGCAAACTCCATCGAACGCTCCGTGGTGGGCACGCGCGCCCACACATAGAAGGTGGCCTTGGGCTTCGTGATCTGCCAGCCTGCCTTCGCCAGGGCGTCGACGAGCAGCTCCCGCCGCGCCTGATAGGTTGCGACGGTCTGCTGGAGCGCACCCTGATCCCCCTCGAGCGCGGCAATTCCGGCCCACTGGATCGGTTGGAACAATCCGGAATCCAGGTTGGTCTTCAATTGACCGAGCGCCGCGATGAGCTGAGCGTTGCCGCAGGCCCAGCCGATGCGCCAGCCGGTCATGTTGTACGTCTTTGAGAGGCTGTGGAACTCGATCCCGACTGACTTCGCCTCCGGAAGCTGGAGGAAGCTGATCGGCTGGAAACCGTCGAAGCTGATCTCCGAATACGCCGCATCGTGCGCGATTGGAAACCCGTACTCCTTCGCCAAATCAACGGCTTCCTGGAGCTGCTTGACGGTCGCCACGGCTGCCGTCGGGTTATTGGGGTAATTGAGGAACATGAGCTTGGCTCGTCGAACCGCCTTCTGGCTCAAGCCGCCGAGGTCCGGGAAAAATCCGCTCTCTTCAAGGAGCGGCATCGAGACGACGTCGGCACCGGCCAGAATCGCCCCGCTGCGGTACGGAGGGTAGCACGGGTCAGGGACCAGCACGACGTCGCCGGGGTTGGCGATCGCCAGAGGCAAGTGGGCGATGCCTTCTTTGGAGCCGAGGAGCGGCAGGACCTCGGTCTGCGGATCAAGGCTCACCCCGAAGCGCCGATCATACCAGCGCGCGATGGCCTGCCGCAGTTCCAGCAGGCCCTCGGTGAAACTGTAGCGGTGGTTGGTTGGATCGTCGAGCGTCGCCTTGAGCCGATCACAGATATGCGCGGGCGTGGGCAGGTCCGGATCGCCGACGCCCAGGTCGATGACGTCCTTCCCTGCCTCTTCCAGCCTGTGTTTGGCCCGGTCGATCTCCACGAATAGGTACGGCGGCAGCTTCGTCAGCCGCTCCGCCCGTTCGACCCCCATCAGCTTCTCCAACTCGTTCAAGGTTCAAGGTTCAAGGTTCAAGGAGGCCCGAGGAGGACGTGGGACATGTCGTAGAGACCAGGCCGCTGGGCGACGACAAAACGGGCCGCGCGCAGGGCGCCCTCCGCGAACGCCTCGCGGCTGTGGGCTCGATGGGTCAGCTCCAATCGCTCGGACGGACCCGCGAGCACCACCGTGTGGTCTCCGACGATGTCGCCGGCCCGGATGGCATGGACTGGAATGGAGCCGCTCGGCCCGTTCCGCGCTGCGGCGAGGAGCTCCGCGAGCCGTTTCGCCGTCCCGCTGGGGGAATCTTTCTTGTGGCGGTGGTGGCTCTCCACCACTTCCACATCGTAGGAACGCCCGAGCCGCTTGGCAGCCACTTGGGCCAGCTCGAAGAGCACGTTGACCCCGACGCTCATATTGGGGCTGACGACCAGTGGGATGGCCCGCGAAGCCAACCTGAGTGTTTCCATCTGGGCGTCTGAAAGCCCCGTCGTCCCGATGACGATGGGTTTCTTGAGCTCCTGCGCAAGCTGGACATGCGCCACCGTGGCGTCAGGGGTGGTGAACTCAATGAGGACGTCGCCCTGGTTCAAGGCTTGGCGCGATTCCACGACGACGCGGAGCCCGGCTCCAACCGATTGCCCCACCACCGCGCTGTAGTCCCGACCCATGGACTCATGCCCCGGCGCCTCCAAGACCGCCGCGAGGGAGAAGGCGCCGTCCGCGAGCGCGCGCCTGGCGATCGCCTGCCCCATTCGTCCGCAGCATCCAGAGATGACCAATCGGATCGTCATGTTCTCGCCTGCTGCTTGCTGCTTGCTGCTTGCTGCTTGCTGAAGAGCCCATAGTTTTCAAGCACAGTCTTGAGACGGGCGAGGTTGGCTTCGGACATCTCGCAGAGCGGCAAGCGCAGCTCGGGTTGAATCATCCCCAGTAGCCCCATGGCGGTCTTCACGGGGATGGGGTTGGTCTCGAGGAAGAGCGCTTTGACGAGGGGGAGCAGGCGCTGATGCCACCGGATCGCCTCGTCGCGCCGCCCGGCCTGATACGCCTCGACCATGGAGGCGACGTCGCGCGGCACGATATTCGCGGCGACGGAAATGACGCCGGAGCCTCCAATGGAGAGCACCGGCAGCGTCAGCGCATCGTCTCCAGAGAGCAGCGCGAGTTTGCCCTCCGTCATCTGGAGGATCCGGCTCATCTGCTCGAGGTTCCCGCTCGACTCCTTGACCGCCACGATGTTCGGGATCCCCGCCAGTTGGGCGAACGTCTCCGGCTCGATGTTGACCGCGGTGCGCGAGGCGATGTTGTAGAGAATGAGCGGGATGTCCACCGCCTCGGCAATCGCCTTGAAGTGCAGGTAGAGCCCGCGCTGGGTCGGCTTGTTGTAGTACGGACTGATCAACAGCGCGCCGTCCGCTCCGGCCTCCTTGGCGTGCTTGGTCAGCCTGATCGCCTCGCGGGTGTTGTTCGAGCCGGTCCCGGCAATGACCGGGATGCGGCCGCGCGCGGTCTGCACCGTCACGTCAATGACCCGGTCGTGCTCCTCGAAGGAGAGCGTCGCCGATTCCCCGGTCGTCCCACATGGCACGATCGCGCTCGTGCCCGACTCGACGTGCAGCTCGATGAGCCGCTTCAGCGCAGCCTCATCGATAGCGTCCCGCCGAAACGGCGTGACCAGCGCGACCATGGATCCACGCAACGCAAGCGCCATCAGGTTCTCCTCCGGGGTGACCAACTCACCTCGCCCTCGAAGACGCGCGCGGCCGCGCCCTGCAACACCACATCGCTGACGCGCCGGCTTGAGCCCTCACCCGTCACCGTGAAGGCCACCGTCAACACCTCCCCGCTGCGCGTCTCCACTTCAATTCGACGGCGGCATGACGAGCGGCTGCCTCTCAGGACGCCGTTCCCACGACCCCGTCCCTCATGTCGGAGCGCGTAGAGGACCGCCGACGCGGCCACGCCCGTCCCACAGGCCAGCGTCTCTTCCTCGACGCCACGCTCGTACGTGCGCACGCGGAGACGATTCGTTCGTTTCGCATCGGCCTGGACGAAATTGACATTCGAGCCCCGCGGGGCGAACGCCCGGTGGTAGCGCAGCGCCCGTCCGATCCGAGTGACATCAATCGAATCGATCCGCTTAACCGGAACGACCGCATGCGGCACGCCGGTGTTCACGAACCCTAAGAGCCTGACGGCGCGGCCGCCGACGTCGAGGTTCAGGCCGAGCCGGAGCGCCGTCGGATTCGTCATCCTCATGGCGACCTGATCGCCATGCACCACGGCTGACAGGACCCCTGCCCGTGTCTCAATCTTCACATGCCGCCTTTCTGTCCTCTGTCTTCTGTCCTCTGCCTTCTGTGACAGATACAGCGCGACGCACCGCACACCGTTGCCGCACATCTCGGCCTCGGAGCCATCGGGATTGAATACCCGCATCCTGACGTCGGCAACGCGCGAACGTTCCAGGACGAGTACCCCATCGGCACCGATCCCCCTGTGACGGTCGCAAAGCACCCGGCTGATTGACCGCCACTCAGACCTGAGCGCGGCCAGCCGATTTCGGCCCGCGTTGACCACCACGAAGTCGTTGCCCGTCCCGACCATTTTTGTGAAGGGGATCGTCGTCTGTGTCATGAGGCGCTCGCATGTCCCGTAATCCAAAATCCAAAATCTAAAATCCAAAATTTCCGGCGGCTCATCTGAGGAGCGCTCTGGGGATCACGTCGTGGCGGATCAGGTCGCGCCGGGTCTCCCGCCGACGGATAAGCGCCCAGCGCGTCCCCCGGACCAACACTTCGGCCGGGCGCAGGCGGCCGTTGTAATTGGACGCCATGGTGGAACCGTACGCGCCGGCTCCCAAGACGGCAAGGAACTGGCCCGGCCTGATCCCGCCCAGCCGACGGCGACGCGCCAGCACGTCCGCGCTCTCGCAGATCGGCCCGACCACGTCGTAGCGCAACAGCCCGTTCGACGCGCCCTGCACGGGAGCGGTCGGGATCACCTCGTGATAGGCGCCGTAGAGCGCGGGCCGGATGAGGTCGTTCATGCCCGCGTCCACCACCGCAAACCGCCTGCCGCGGGCGCGTTTGAGGTACAGCACCTCCGTCACGAGGATTCCGGCGTTGCCGACGATGAACCGCCCCGGTTCCAGAATCAGGCGGGCCTGCACGCGGCGCAGCGTCGGGAGGACGGCCGCGGCGAATTGCCGGGGGGTCTGCGGCCGCTCATCCTTATAGATGATCCCGAGACCGCCGCCGAGGTTCAACCATTCCAGCGGCGCCCCCGCCCGGCGGCCGTGCTCAATGAGCGCCGCGGCCCGTCGGATCCCTTCGACGAACGGCCGCGCCTCGGTGATCTGCGATCCGATGTGGATGTGGATCCCCGCCATGCGGACGCCCGGAAATGCCTCGTGGCGCTGCAGGATCGCCCTCGCCGCGCGCTGATCAATGCCGAACTTGCTCTCAGCGACGCCGGTCCGGATATAGTGGTGTGTCCGGGCCTCGACGTCGGGATTGAGGCGCAGGGCGACGCGCGCCACGGTCCGCATCGCTCTGGCGATCCGATCGATCGCTTCCAGCTCGGTCTCCGACTCCACGTTGAAGCAGAAGATCCGCGCCCGGAGCGCTTCGCGGATCTCCTCGGCCCCTTTGCCGACGCTCGCGAAGACGATCTTCGAGGGTGAGCAGCCGGCCAGCAGCGCCTTGTAGAGCTCTCCGCCTGACACGATGTCCAGCCCGGCTCCCTCCCTAACCAGGAGCCGCAGGATGGCGAGGTTGCCGTTCGCCTTCACGGAAAAACAGATCAGCGGGCGCATCACGCGGAACGCGCGCTGGAGTTTCCGGAGGTGGTCCACCAGCGTCTTGTGGCTGTAGATGTAGACGGGTGTGCCCACGGCCTCTGCGATGCGCGCGACGCTCACCCGCTCGCAGTGGAGTTCGCCTTTCACGCGATGGAAGTCATGCGGATAGTACATCGTTACCGTTATGCCATCGTTCCATTTCGGATTTCGGATTGTGGATTTCGGATTTTTACAATCCGCAATCCGCAATCTCCGCCACAATACATGGCGGACCCGCCAATCTTGTTGGCGGGCGCAATCCGCATTATCGCGCGCCCTCGTCTCGTCATGGCCTGAGACGGTTCTTCCAGCGATTGAGCGCTTGGGCCACCAGCCGCGGGTTCGTGCTCCCGAAGCTACGTTTGCCCTCAACCGAGCGGCGCGGGTCCAGCACGGCGAGCGCCGCGCCGTCAAAGCGCGACGACCACCGCCTGAGCTCATCGAGGCTGAGGTCCCGCAGCCGCTTGCCATGGCGTTGCGCAGAGGCAACCACTTTGCCGATGAGCGCGTGCGCATCGGCGAACGCGACCCCCCGCGTGACCAGGTATTCGACCAGATCCGTCGCGCACAGCGCATCGGACTCAAGCAACCGAGGCAGCCGCGAGGTCTCCACGCGCACGTGGCGCAGCAGCCGTTCCAACACGGCAAGGGCGTCGCGGCTCGCGTCCACCGTCGAGAAGAGGAACCGCTTATCCCATTGGAGATCTCGATTGTAGGATAGCGGAAGCCCCTTCAGCATACCCAGACAGCCTACGAGCTGCCCGATGACGAATCCGGCCTGACCGCGGATCAGCTCGAGGACGTCCGGGTTCTTCTTCTGCGGCATGAGGCTCGAACCCGTCGCGAACGCGTCGTCCAGCGAGAGGATCCCGAACTCTTCGGTTGTCCAGAGGATGAAGTCTTCCGCCAGGCGCGAGAGGTGGACCCCCAAGCCTGCCATCACCGACGACAGCTCCAGGACAAAATCACGGTCGGAGACCGCGTCAATGCTGTTTTGTGCAATCCGCGGAAACTTCAGCAGCCTTGCCACGTAGGATCGGTCGATCGGCAGCGACGTGCCCGCCAGGGCCGCCGCCCCGAGCGGCAGCACGTCGATGCGCTTGCGGGCATCCTGCAACCGCTCAACATCCCGCTCCAGCATTTCAACATACGCAAGGAGCTGGTGCGCCAAGAGGATCGGCTGGGCGCGCTGGAGGTGCGTGTAGCCGGGGATCACAACGCCGCGATACGTCGCGGCCAACTTCACGAGCGCGCGCTGGACCGACCGGATCGCCGTGGCAAGTGCTGTCGCTGCGTCGCGGCAGTAGAGCCGCAGGTCCAGGGCGACCTGGTCGTTGCGGCTGCGCGCGGTCTGGAGCTTGCGCGCCACCGGACCCGCGAGCTTCTCCAGCGTCGCTTGGATCTGCGTGTGGATGTCTTCGGCTTGCGGATCCGGTTTCCACGCCCCCCGCTCAATGGAACGGAGGATGCGCGTGAGTCCCCCTACGAGTCGATGGCTCTCGGCCAGGGACACAATGCCGCAGCGGCCCAGCATCTTCGCATGAGCCATGGAGCCCTGGACATCATAGCGGGCAAGACGGTAGTCCACCCCGATGCTCGACGTAAACCGCTCCACGAGCGGATCCGTCTTCTTCGTGAACCGCCCCCCCCATAACTTCCGCGTCATTCCCCTCGCCCCTCGCCCCTCGCCCCTCGCCCCTCGTATGGGAGCCCGAACAGCTTGATGAACCCTTCCGCCGCGCGCTGATCGAATTGGTCCTTGGCGGAATACGTCGCCAGCCGCTCTCGGTACAGGCTGTGCGGCGAGGCCCGCCCGACCACGCGGCAGGAACCCTTGAAGAGCTTTAGGCGGACCGTGCCGGACACCCGACGCTGCGTCTCCTCGACACACGCATCGAGCACGGCCTTGAGCGGCGTGAACCAGAGCCCGGAGTAGACAAGCTCCGCGTACTTTGCCGCGATCCCCTGCTTGAACCGAAGCAGCTCGCGGTCGAGGATCAGCCGCTCAAGCTCCTGGTGCGCTTCGAACAAGATCGTCGCGGCCGGCGCTTCGTAGACTTCCCGCGACTTGATGCCGACGACCCGGCTCTCGATCATGTCGGAGCGCCCGACGCCGTGGAGAGCGCCCAGCGCGTTCAGCCGCTCGACCAGCGTGACCGCTTCGCATCGCGTGCCGTTCAGCGCGGTCGGAACCCCCCGGGAAAACCCGATCGTCACGTACCCGGGGCGTGACGCCGCGCGCTCGGCCGACCGAATGGAACGGTACGTGTCGGCCAGCGGCTCGACCCAGGGGTCCTCCAGCGCCCCCGCCTCAATGCTGGTGCCCCACAGGTTCTGGTCGATGCTGTACGGGCTTCGCTTCGAGACATCGATGGGAATGCGATGACGGAGCGCGTACTCGATCTCCTCATCCCGCGAGCGGAATTGCCACTCCCGCACCGGAGCGATGATCGCCAAGCGCGGGTCAAGGATGCGCGCGGTGACTTCAAATCGGACCTGGTCGTTTCCCTTTCCGGTGCACCCATGGGCGACGGCATGGGCTTTCATCTCATGAGCAACGGCCACCAGGTGTTTCGCGATCAACGGCCGCGACAGCGCCGTCGCCAAGAGGTACTTCCCCTCGTAGACCGC
The DNA here is from genome assembly GCA_016193175.1 of Candidatus Omnitrophota bacterium. GTDB lineage: Bacteria > Omnitrophota > Gorgyraeia > Aquiviventales > Aquiviventaceae > JACPSQ01. The sequence goes on along the minus strand of JACPSR010000053.1, from coordinate 15,853 downwards.
GTTGGCCTTGAGCGCCGGCCAGACGAAGTCTGCGACGAACTCGCGCCGGAGATCCCGGACGATCACCCGTGAGGCCCCGGCCGCCTTCGCGCGTTTCACCGCGATCGCCGATGGCTCGCCCTGGCCGACGTTCGCCATGAAGGCGATCACGCGATACCCACGATCTGCGAGCCACCTGACGCAGACCGAAGTATCGAGTCCACCTGAGTATGCCAGCACAACCGTTCGGCTCATGAGGGCGCTGCAGGTTTTGGATTTTGGATTTTGGATTTTGGATTTTGGATTTTGGATTTTGGATTGTTGGCCTTTTTCCAATCCGCAATCCCCAATCCGCAATCCGCAATTTCTTGGGTCTTCATCGGTTTCCCCGCGCGAGTAGCATGAGCAAGAGCGCCTTCTGCGCGTGGAGCCGGTTCTCCGCCTGCGCCAGGATCAAGGACTGCGGGCTCTCCATCACCTCGTCCGTGATCTCTTCTCCGCGGTGCGCCGGCAGGCAGTGCATGATGCGGCAGCCGGGCTTGGCGTGCTGCAACAACACCCGGCTCAGTTGGTACGGCCGGAAAGCCCTGAGGCGCTTCGCGCGCTCCCGCTCTTGCCCCATGCTGACCCAGACGTCAGTGTACAACACGTCCGCGCCTCGTGCAGCGTTTTTGGGATCCTCGTCCCACCGGATTGAAGCCCCGTGCGCCTTCGCCCGTCGCCCCACGCTCTTCCAGATGGATCCATCCGGCCGGTAGCCGGGGGGGCTCGCCACGGCCGCGTGGACGCCGAACATGGCGCAGCCCTCGAGGAGGGAGTGGAGGACGTTGTTGCCATCGCCGACGTAGCACAGGGTGAGCCCTTTGAGCCGATGAAAACACTCCTCCATCGTGAAGAGGTCCGCCAGCGCCTGGCACGGATGCACGAGGTCTGAGAGCCCGTTGATGACGGGGCAGCTCGCATGCCTCGCGAACTCCTCGGCGTCGCGATGCGCGAACGTCCGCACGACGATGCCATCCACATACCGCGAGAGCACCCGCGCGACGTCCTTGATGGGCTCCCGCTGCCCGAGCTGGATATCCTCCTGGCCCAGGTAGACGACCGCTCCGCCCAATTGCAGGACGGCCACTTCAAAGGCCACACGGGTCCGCATCGAGGGCTTCTGGAACACCAGCGCGACGGTCTTCCCCGTGAGGGTCCGACGGCCATATCCCCGCTCGCGCTTGCAGCGTTTGGCGCAGGCCAGGAGGCCTCGAAGCTCGGTCTCGCTGAAGTCTGTCAGCGTCAAGAAGTGACGTAGCATGGCTCAATGGCTCAATCCCATTAGCACGTCCTCCAGGATGGAGAGCGCCCGGCTCAATTGGGCCTTCGTGATGGTCATGGCCGGGAGCAGGCGCAGGACCCGATCCTGCGTACAGTTGATCAGCAGCCGCTTGGCCCGGCAGGCGTCCACGACGGGTCGCCCGTCGATCGTCAGCTCGATGCCGACCATCAACCCTCGACCCCGCACCTCCCGGACGACGGGCGCGCGTTCCTTCAGCGCAGCCAGCCGCTTGAAGGCGTAGCGACCGAGCGCATTCACCCGCTCGAGGAGCTTCTGCTTCTCCACCGCTTCGAACACCGCCAGGATGCAGGCGCAGCCCAGGGGGCTGCCGCCGTAGGTCGTCGCATGGGTCCCCGGCACCAACACATCCGCGATGGCCCGCCGAGCGACCACCGCACCGATCGGAAATCCGCCGCCCAGCGTCTTGGCAAGCAGCAAGAGATCCGGTTCCACCGTGCTGTGCTGATAGGCGAACCACGTGCCGGTTCGTCCCATGCCGGTCTGCACTTCATCGGCGATGAGGAGCAGCTTGCGTTCGTCGCAGAGCCGCCGCAGCCCCGCCAGGAACTCATCGCTCGCCACCCGCACCCCGCCTTCCCCTTGGATCGGTTCCACCAGGACGGCGCAGGTCTTCGGGGTGATCGCTCGGAGGACCGCGTCCAACTCGTTGAACGGTACGCGCACAAACCCGGCGAGGAGCGGCTCAAACCCCTCCTGATACTTGGGCTGCCCTGTCGCGCTCAGGGCCGCCATCGTCCGGCCGTGAAACGATTGTTCCATCACGATGATCTCATACCGCCCCTCGCCCCACCGACGGGCGAGCTTCACGGCGGTCTCAACCGCCTCGGCCCCGCTGTTGCAGAAAAACACCTTGCCGTCGAACGACACCCCGGTCAGCTTCTTGGCCGCCCGAGCCTGAAGCGGGTGGTAGTAGTTGTTCGGCACGTGGATGATACGCCTCGATTGGCCCCGGAGCGCGCGCGTCACCCACGGGTGGTTATGACCCAACCCGCTCACGCCCCAGCCGGGAAAGAGGTCCAGGTACTCGCGCCCCTCCACGTCCCACACGCGGCTGCCCTTGCCCTTCGTGAGCACCAGGGGGCTGCGGACGTACGTGTTCATCACGTACCGGTCGTACTGCTTGATGACCTCTTGCGTCATTGTCATCGTGAACGGACGATTTCGGTGCCGATCCCTTGTTTCGTGAAGATCTCGAGGAGCATCGCGTGCGGGATCGACGCGTCGATGATGTGCGTCTTCCTCACGCCGCGGCGGAGCGCCTCCACGCAGGCCCTCACCTTCGGGATCATCCCTTCCTGGATCACGCGGCGCTCGATGAGCTGCTTCGCGTCTTTCACTGGGAGGGTGGAGATCAGCGAGCCGATGTCGTTCGCCTGCCGCTGGATCCCGCGCACATTGGTCAAGAGCACGAGCTTCTCCGCCTTCAGGCGCACCGCCACCTCGCTCGCGACGTCGTCCGCGTTGATGTTGTAGAGCTGGTTGCCGTCGCCGATCCCGACCGGCGAGATCACGGGGATCGCATGGCGCATGAAGATCCGCCGCAGCAAAGCCGCGCGCACCGTCTGGACCGAGCCGACGAAGCCGAGCTCCGCCGAGCGCGGGTGGGGGCTTGCCAGGATCACCCGGTGGCGCGGGATGACCCCCTCGGCGTGGCCGTTCAGCGATGTCACGAGCGCCACGAGGCGCCGGTTGACGGCTTCGAGCTCCCGGTTCACGACCCGGATCGTCTCGCGGTCCGTCACCCGCATGCCCTCGATGAAGGCGCTTCGCTTGCCTGCCTCCGACAGCTTGCGCGTGATCATCGGCCCGCCCCCGTGGACGAGGACCGGCCGGATCCCCACGACGCTCAGGAAGACGAGGTCCTGCAGGATGCCCTGCATCGCGGACGGATCGTCGATGGCGCTGCCCCCGTACTTCACGACGATCACCTTCCCGCGGAAGGCCTGGATGTACGGCAGCGCCTCGATGAGGATCTCGGCTTTTCGGATCGATTCTTCCATGATCTATTTAGGTGGAATACCTCGCATTGATCCGAACGTACTCTTCCGTCAGGTCGCAGGTCATCATCCGTCCCTCGCCGCGGCCTGCGTGCAAGTGAATGCCGATCTGAACGTCCGGGGCGGCCAGCAATTTCCGCATGGCAGCCGTTCCCAATCGCCTCGCGGCCCCTCGCGAGATGATCCGCTCGGCGCCGATCAAGACGTCGAGCCTTCGCGGATCAAAGCGCGCGCCCGACGCGCCGACCGCCGCCGCGATGCGTCCGACGTTGGGGTCCCCGCCGGCCAGCATCGTTTTGACCAGCAGCGATTCGGCCACCCGACGGGCGCAGGCCTGCGCTTCGCGATCCGTGCGCCCTCCCGCCACGCGGATCTTGGCGATCTTGCCCGCGCCTTCGCCGTCTTTGATCAGGAGCGTGGCCAATCGTCCCGCCACCGCCTGCAACGCCTGCCCGAAGGCGCGCGCGCCTCGTGATCCTTCTCGAACGGAAACCCTCGAGCGCCCGCTGGCCAGCGCGAACACCGTGTCGTTGGTGCTCATGTCGCCGTCCACGCTGATCCGGTTGAACGTGCGCGCGACCGCCTGCGCAAGGAGCCGACGCAGAAGGCCGGGCGCAACCGCGACATCCGTCGTGATGACGCACAGCATCGTCGCCATCGAAGGGGCGATCATCCCGGCCCCTTTCGCCATGCCGCCGATCCGGCAGGGCCGACCCTGAATGGCCGTTTCGACCGCCGCCTCTTTGACTCGGAGATCGGTCGTCAAGATCGCCTGGGCGGCCGCTGCATGATGGGCGCGGCTCAACTGTTTCACGAGCCGCGGCAGGGCGCGCTCAACCTGAGGGACCGGAAGCCGGCGGCCGATGATCCCCGTGGAAGCCACGAGGATCTCGTCTTCCGCGATCCCGAGCTCCCGCGCCACCGCGCGGCTGAGCCGCCGCGCATCCCGGATGCCGACGGCTCCGGTGAGGCAGTTGGCGCATCCGCTATTGATCAGCACCGCGCGCGCCGAGCCCTTCCGCAGCCGGCTCTGGCTGACGAGGACCGGGGCCGCACGGACCAGATTTTCCGTGAAGACCCCGGCGGCGGCCGCAGGGGCTCCCGTCGCGACCAGAGCAAGATCAGGCTCCCCGCTCGGCTTGATCCCCGAACTGATACCGGAGGCCCTGAAGCCGAGCGCGGCGGTCACCCCGCCGGGGATCCCCCTCATCGAGACAAACGCTCAAGGCTCAAGGTTCGAGGTTGAAGGGAATTGCCTTGAGCCTTCAGCCTAGAGCCTTCAGCCGCTCCTGGAGCCTTGAGCCTTGAGCCTTGAGCCACGTAAGCGGAATGATTGCTGTGCATCGTCATAGGAGCGCCGTCGTCTCAGGAAATCCGTGCATGATGTTAAAGTTCTGCACGGCCTGCCCTGCGGCCCCCTTGGTCAGGTTATCCAGGGCGCTGCCGACGATCAGGTACTCCGTGGTCTGGTCGTAGAGAAACCCGACGTCGCAATAGTTCGTCTCGACCACGTTGCGAAACTGCGGCAACGACCCAGGACGGAGCCGGACAAACGGGGCGCGGTCCGGGGCGTACGTCTTCCGGTACGCGTCGTGGATCGCCTCGAGTCGGGCTTTCGTCCGGACGTAGATCGTGGAGAGCAGGCCGCGGCTCGCCGGCACGACCTGCGGGACGAACGCCATGAGCGGCTGTTGTGCGGTGAGCCGCGCAATCTCCTGGAGGACCTCCGGCATGTGCTGGTGGGTATTCACCTTGTACGCGCGGAGGTTCTCGCTCATCTCGGTAAAGAGTAATGAAGGATCGGCCTTCCGGCCGGCGCCGCTCAGGCCGGACTTCGCATCGACGATGAATCGCCCCTCTTCAACGAGGCCTGCGCGAAAGAGCGGAAGAGATCCGAGGAGGATGCTCGTGGCGTAGCAGCCGGGATTCGCGACGAGCCGGGCCGCTCGGATCGCGTCCTTGTGAAACTCGGTCAGGCCGTAGGCGGCGCGATCAGGGTTGAGGAGCTCCGGATGGGTGTGCTCGAACTGATACCACTTGGGGTAGGCCGCCGGATCATGCAGCCGGAAATCCCCGCTGAGATCGATGACCCGCTTGCCCGCATCAAGGAGTTGCGGCACGAGATCCATCGCGCTCCCATGCGGGAGCGCGAGGAAGACCGTGTCACACTCCCGGATCAAGCGGGAGGGATCGAGCGACTCGATGGGAAGGTCTAACGATCGAGCGAAGCGCGGGAAGACTTCTGAGGCAGGGCTGGGGCGATCCCACTTGGCCGAAGCGGCCAGGTAGGTAAGCTGCACATGGGGATGTTGGAGGAGCAATCGGATAAGCTCTTCGCCCGCGTACCCGGTCGCTCCTGCAATCGCGACGCGAATCGTCGACATCTGTGTGGTTGCGTGACTGTCATCTTATCATAGAGACCCGACAAGTCATACAGGGAACACATCCTCGTATGGTGTCAGGGGTCACCCGGCTCTTCCTCTGCGGCCTCTCTTTCCCCTTTTGCGGTCTCTGCGGTTACCGTTTCGTCCACTGGAAACGCTTGCGGGCGCCCTTGCGCCCATACTTCTTCCGTTCTTTCTGCCGGGGATCGCGGGTCAGAAGCCCCGCGCTGCGTAGGCTCACGCGGTGCGCCGGATCGAGCGCCACCAGCGCCCGCGCGATCCCGAGCTTGAGGGCGCCGGCCTGACCGGTTAATCCGCCGCCCTCAACGCTCGCCATCACATTATACTTCCCGAGCTGATGGGTGAGGAGGAGCGGTGAACGAATCGCCAACCGGAGCGCTTCCCGCGGAAAGTACGCGTCGTACGGCCGATGGTTCACCAGGATGGAGCCGCTCCCTGCCACCAGGCGCACCCGCGCGATCGATTCTTTCCGCCGCCCCGTGCCCAGCAGTGCGGTCTGCGCGCCTGCCGGGGCGCTCTTCCCGCCCTCGGCCTGCTTGCCCCGCTGCGGGGAGGAGACCGCTACGCCCGCCTCTGACGGAAGTGTTGGGGATTCATCCATGGGTTGAACCTGCTCCACGTGCCGGCAGGAGCTGAACCGGCTGAGGTTGCTGGGCCCCGTGCGGATGGGCCGGCCCCGCGTAGATCTTCAGCTTGGAGAGCAACCGGCGCCCCAGCGGGCCATCCGGCATCATCCCTTTCACGGCTTGCTGGAGCACCCGCTCCGGGTGCGTCCTCAGGACATCCTCCAGGGTGCGTGTCCGCCGCCCACCCGGATACCCTGAGTACCGCTGATAGATTTTTTGCGAGCGCTTCTGTCCAGTGACGGCCACCTTGTCCGCATTGACCACCACGACGAAATCCCCGGTATCGAGGAAGGGGGTGAACGTCACCTTGTGCTTGCCGCGCAGCACGTGCGCAATCCGGCTGGCGAGGCGCCCCAGGACTTGGTCCTTGGCGTCGACCAGCAGCCACCGGCGCTCGATCCTGTTCACTTCAGGAATGGTCGTCGTCATAGATATAACTCTAGAGTATACTGCGAAAAGTAACAACGGTCAACATATTTCCCGGCGAGGTGCTGTCCTCATTTGGCGGGTGACGCGCCTGCCTGCCAGAGGCAGGCCCAGGCCGAACGTCCGCGCGAGCGCCCACCCCGAGCATCAGCCGGCGGGAAACTAGAGGGGGGAGCGGTCGAGGGGGCGCCGCCAGCGGCGCCCGGCGACGAAAAGCGCCACGATCAGCGTCACGAGGAGCCAGTCGCGCCCGATGAGGAGCTGCGCGAGCCAGGGGTACCCGCCGTAGGGTTGGCGGATGTCCGTGAGGAAATCGCTCACGAAGAGGATCGCGAGGACGCCGGGGATGAGGTACCGGATCGCCACGTCCAGGAGCCGCCCCACCTGAACGCGAGAGACGGCATTCACGTGCTCGCGCAAGTGACGGGCGCCGTAGACCCACCCCACGAGGAGGCACTGCAGGATGCACGCGACGAAGAGCCCGTAATGGCTCAGGAAATGATCCACGATATCCAGCCAGGCCAGGCCTCCGCCTGTGGCGAAGATGATGCCGCCCAGGAAGCCCACGATGGAGAGGACCGTCACGACGGCCCTGCGAGGGTAATGGAACTTGTCGATCACCGCCGCGCTGAACGCCTCCAGGATGGAGATGGAGGAGGCGATGCCCGCCACCGTCAGCATCAGGAAGAACAGCACCCCGAAGAGCTGCTGGAAGCTCGGGAGGAGGCTGATCGCCTGCGGGTAGGCCACGAAGGCCAGGCCGATCCCGTGCTGCACGACCTCCTCGAAGGGCTTCCCCGTCTTGGCGGCCATGTACCCCAAGGTCCCGAAGACCGCAAGGCCTGCCACGAGCGACACCGCCGTATCCACCAGGCAGGTCATCCAGGCGTCGCTCGTGATGTCCGCCTTGCGTGGGAGATACGACGCATAGGCCACCATAATCCCAAACCCGAGGCTGAGCGTGAAGAAGATCTGCGAGTAGGCGTCGATCCACACCTTCGGGTTCGCCAGCTTGGAGAAATCCGGCCTCCAGTACCTGAGCATCCCCTCCATGGCCCCGGGGAGCGTCGCGGTCCAGGCGACGAGCGCGAGGATCAGGAGCATGAGCAACGGCATGAAGATCTTGTTGGCCTTCTCAATCCCGTGCTCGACGCCGAAGAAGACGATGAGCCAATTCACCACCCAGACCAGGACGAGGGCGAGCAAGATGGGGCTCCGGATATCCCCCACCACGTGCGGCCCAGGCGTGACCCCGAGGAACGTCTGGAAGAAGAAGTGATTGGGATCGGCCCCCCAGGCCAGGGTCGTCGAAAACCCGAGATAGCAGACGCACCAGGCGATGACCACCGCGTAGTACAAGACGATCCCGAACATCACGAAGATCACCATCCACCACCCCAGCCATTCCCAGTGGGGGTTGAGCTTGGCAAAGGACATGGGGGCGGAGCCGCGCATGCGGTGGCCGATGCCGTACTCCAAGATCATCAACGGCACCCCGGCCGTGACCAGGGCAACGCCGTAGGGGATGAGGTAGGCCCCGCCGCCGTTTTCATAGCAGACGTACGCAAAGCGCCAGATGCTGCCTAAGCCGATCGCCGAACCGATCGCCGCAAGCAAAAACCCCCACTGAGTCGTCCACTGGGCGCGATGCGGTACCATGTCCTGCGGGCTTGGCTTGGTCATGCCTCCTGTCCCCTATACGTGACCGACACGAGCGCAAGCCCACGGGCCGGAGCGGTGGCGCCGGCCAGGCGGCGCTCCCCGGTCCTGAGCAGGCGGCGCACCGTGCCCGCCGGCAGCCGGCCCCGCCCGACGTCGATGAGCGTGCCGGCGATGCTCCGGACCATCGTGTGAAGGAATCCGTTACCCTCGAGGTCGAGCTGGATCTCCTCTCCCCTCCGCCTCAGCTCCACATGCGTCATCCTCCGACGGGTCGTGGCGCGTGGAGCCCCTCCCGCGTGCGCGAAGGCTTTGAAATCGTGAGCGCCCTTCAGGAGCGCGGCCTCCCGGCGCATCGCCGCAAGGTTGAGGGGCGCTCGGACGTGGTGCACATACGGGCGGATGAACGGCGGGACGACCGCTCCGGTGAACATGCGGTAGCGGTACCGCTTCCGGCAGGCGGTGAAGCGGGCGTGGAACGCTTCGTCCGCTTCATCAACGGCGGTCACGGCGACGTCCGGAGGGAGGAGCGCATTCACCGAACGGAGGAGCCGCTCGCACGCGATGGTCGATCCTGTCTTGAGATGGGCGACCTGGGCGAGCGCATGGACGCCGGCATCCGTCCGCCCGCTCCCGATGACCCTCACCGGCTCACGCAGAATCCTCCGCAGCACCCGATCGAGCGTCCCCTGAATCGTCGGCTTTTCACTTTTACCTTTTACCTTTTGCCTTTTACCTTGTTGTATCTGCCAGCCTGCATAGCGAGTGCCATCGTAGGCGATCGTGAGCTTCAGCGTCCTCATCGTGAAACAGTGGCTAGCGGTGAGTGGTCAGTAACCAGTGAAAAGCTGACGTCGAAAACCAAACCCATGAATGAAAACCAGCCCTTCACTGACCACTGGTCACTCGTCACTGACCACTGATCAGGAGCTCGGCGATCTGGACGGCGTTGGTCGCCGCCCCCTTGCGCAGGTTATCGCCGCTCACCCACAAGGTGAGGCCGTTCCGAACGGAGGGGTCTTTCCGCAGGCGGCCGACGAGGACATCGTCCTGCCCCCCGGCGTCAATCGGCAGAGGATACCGGCCGGCTCCCGGAGCATCGACGAGCCTGACGCCGGGCGCGTGCGCGAGGATCCGCTGGGCCTTCTCGACGGAGAGTGGCCGCTCGGTCTCGATCCACACCGCCTCGGAATGGGCGAGGAACACGGGCACCCGAACGCACGTCGCGGAGACGGCGAGGCGCGGTTCCTCGAGAATCTTGCGCGTCTCGTTCACCATCTTCATCTCTTCCTTGGTGGAGCGGTTGTCGAGGAAGGCGTCCACCTGCGGGATCACGTTGAAGGCGATCTGATGAGGCAACGGGGTTCCGAGTTTCGGGTTTCGGGTTTCAAGTTTGGCACGAACTCGAAACTCGGAACTCGAAACCCGGAACTGGCGCAGCGCGCGCTTGGTCTCCTCGTAGAGCTGATAGATCGCACGGGCGCCGGCGCCGGACACCGACTGGTACGTGGAGACGATGATCCGTGTGATCCCGGCGGCCTGATGGAGCGGCGCGAGCGGAAGGAGCATGATGATCGTTGAGCAGTTTGGGTTGGCGATAAGCCCGTGGTGGCGCTTGAGGCAGTTGGGATTCACCTCCGGGACGACGAGTGGCACGGTCTTGTCCATGCGGAAGGCACTGGAGTTATCGACGACGAGCGCACCGCGCCGGACCGCCTCAGGCGCGAACTCCAGGCTGCGGGCAGCACCCGCGCTGAAAAGGGCGAGGTCGATGCCGTCGAACGACCGGCCGCGCAACTCCTCCACTTTGTGGGTGGACCCATTGAACGGCACGCGCCGGCCTTCGGAACGCGCTGATGCGAGGAGCTTCAGCCCTTTGCACGGGAACCGCCGCTCCTCCAGCACCCGGAGCATCTCGGTGCCGACCGCGCCGGTCGCGCCGACGACTGCGACGTTATAGCGTTTCTGTTTCATCGTACTCTTTCATCTATATGTAGCCGCTGGGAGGTACGCGGATGCCGGGCCTCGAGGGACATTGAAACGCGCTGCTGCTCGGAGGAGTAACGGCAGTAGATAGCGCAAGTTGACATCATTTGGGAGATGCCGGTTCCACTGAATCGCCAGCGGGCAAAGATGATTCTGGCTTACGGAGACCAACCCTTTCCTCAGGAGTCTTATAGATCTCTGCAATCAGGGCGGGTGCCTGCTTGAGTATTTCGGCGACGACCTCCTGATCTTTCTTCACGAGCTCTTCGCGCTCGGATTCCTTCATGGGGATTTTCTTGTCAGTTGAGGCCTCATATTTTGCAGAGGGGACAGGCAGCGCTTTAGATCCGAACTGCTGTATTGTTTCCATGAGAGCGCGTAGACTGTCAGCTTTGTAGTGCAAAAGACTAGAGGGCCCATGAAAGCTGAACATCGAAGGCTGCATGAAGATATGGGTAATCGGGGTTTGGATTCCCCCTTTTCTTAGAGATAAGAAGCTAAGCCACACGAACGCCGAGAAACAGGCTATAAAGAACCACGGAGCGAGACCGCCGAACGCATCCCACTTCAGATAACCAGCAACCGCGAAAGCACCGATGCCAGCAAGGACCAAAGCTCGAGGCCCTTGAACCCCCAAACTGAAGTCCCTTCGGGGAGTGAACCGGACCCCGAGTGCTTCGAGTGTCTCTGGTTGACTACTCGATGGTGATTCGCCAGTCGGCATCGATTTTTGGGAGGAGTTGAGGAAAGACCGACCGACCCAAGACAGAAGCATTCATGAGTTCGTGTAACCTGATGATCTTCAGAGCTTCGCCTTGATAAATGAATTGTGTGTCGGAACCGCTGATGCGGCAGTTCCTCATAATAAAGGTCCCATTGCGCGTAATCAGGTGGCAGTTTTCGAACGAACACTCCTCAAAAGTGAAACCGTCGAGGAAAATGGTCTGTCGGTGATAGTAGTGACCTTTTCTCGTCAGCTTTTCTATGAGATCCGCCAACTGTTGCAGTGCGCTTTGGGAAGGTTGGACGGAAGGTTTTCCCAGCAAAGCTGCTAGTGCGTTTGACGGTTGAGGGTTTGGTGTCGAAGAAGGAAGATACGCCATGAGTTTTATTCGGACGACTCAGCCGCTTGCCTCAGAGACAAAAACGCCTCTTTCAGAGGCTGACTGACAGCGCTGTCTGACTCTGCCAGGAGCAGCAACTGATAAGAATCCAAGAACTGAATCCTCAGACGATGGAACAGGTGCAGGAAGTGGCGAGCAAACCCGATGCAATCAAGCACCACGATCTCGGTGCCGTTAGTCTTCTCATACATAGCCGCCGCGTAGGCCTTTACCTCGTCGTGGATCACGTCGGTCGTGATGAAAACGTAGTTATCGATGCGGGGCTTCCTCTCAGCGATCTTTTGTAGGGCGCGATCCATGTCATCGATAGTGACCCGCTTGCTTTTCATTTCATAGATCGTCACAACTCGGTCATCATTCATCAGGCAGATTTCAACATCACCCAAGGCTCCAGTCTGCTCGTCAGCGGCGGTGTGAGCTTGAAGCGGGAGCACACGCTCCCCGAGCTTATCGGCAGCTGCTCTGTATGCCGCTGCGACGACCAGCACAGGCAATCGGCTAGAGTGCTTGCAGGCTAGATGCTGCTCGATGAGCTTCACAACGGCCTCTGAGGATAACGGAATCGCGCCTTTGTTGTACTGAAGGCTGGCGAGCAGCGTCGCCATTCGCGCTTTCTTTTCTTCTCGCACCGCAACGAGGAGGCGAATCGCATCGGTCAGGACGTCTTTTGCGGAGACGCGACCCTTAGCCACGTCCTCAAGGATTTGAACGGTGTCGCGGTACACTTGTGGCGGACGGCCGATAATAGCAACAGTGGTGCTCAGTGGTTTATCTATGTTCCGAAAGGCTGGCGTGAGAAATCCGGTTGTTGGATTGCAAGGTAGCTGGTTAGCATTGATGAAGTGGGTAAGGTGTTGTTCATCATAAGTCCGGCCAGAAAAAGAGTTCTTTCCGCTGATTTCAGTATATGGCTTGCGAGGGTCGACCGCTGGGCGATCAATTTTTGCCAGCATGCAGGCCATGAGCAATCGTACACCGGCACGGTTGCTCGGGCATCGGCTGACATATTCAATTCGAGCAAGAATTTTCCGATTTTTAACGGCTGGCTTAGAAGGAGCTTTAAGAACACACGCAAGGAGTTTGCTGAGGACCTCCTGCGGTTTTGGCATTACTCGAACTCCAAGAACGATTGCGCAGAACACACCTTATGTGGGTCGTAGTTCGTCCAGAGGACCTCGATGCGGATACCCTTAGTGGAATGGATCGTCCGCTTTAGCCCAATTACTTTATGCCACTTGGATGACGGGTAGAGCTCATCCATAAGATCACACTGATAGTTTGAGATCGCTACCTTGGCATCGGCAGCGTTCAGCACCTTAGCTAGATTTCGGTGCTCGTCATCGGACATTTCATGCTCGTAGGCACTGCTATCTCCTCTCGTACCGTGTACATAAGGAGGATCGCAGTAAAAGAGCGTTGTGGGAGAATCGTAGAGACGAATAATATCTGTTGCCGGCCGGTTCTCAAGTTGAACTCGGAGGAGTCGATCTGCAATTTCTGGTAAAACTTCAACTCCGCCGAGCCACCGGCTAATTACTCCACTCATCCCTCCTCGACTTGTATTTTTACAGTTGGCCCACCGCCCGATGCTAGCAGTTTGTGCTAAGCCCGTCCGCACTTGCCGGGCTCGCACGTAGAACCTCCGCGCCCTTTCTAGGGGAGGCAAGCGCGGGTCAATGCTACAGGCCAATGCGAATTCTTCGCGTGAGAAAGGGGTTAATCCAATTGTTTCAATAAGGCGATTCTTCTGCGTTCGCAGCACACGAAAGAAATTGACCACCTCACCATCGAGATCATTATAGGTCTCAATCGGAGAGGGCGGACGGTTCAAGAGAACGGCCGCTGATCCACCAAACGGCTCGCAGTAGTGATGGCACTCGGGCAACAAAGGAAGCAGCCAGTCTAGATGCGAAAACTTCCCACCATACCAGCCAAACGCGATTAACTTACGGCCCGTTGTCGGCCTAGTAACCGGAGGTGGCGTACCGCGTCGTCTTGATACCACTTGGACTGTTCCATTCTGTACCTTCATTTCTGATCACCCAGTGCTTGCACGACGAGGTCGCCGACCTCGGACGTCGAGTAGCCCATCTGGCCGGCGGCGAGGCTCTTGAGCTTCGTCGCGGTGACCTGCATGACGGCCCCCTCGATGGCCTGCGCCGCCTTCGCCTCGCCCAGTTGCTCCAGCATCATGCCGCCGGCGCAGATGGCGGCAAGCGGATTGATGACGTTCTGCCCCGTGTACTTCGGCGCTGAGCCGCCGATCGGCTCGAACATGGAGACCCCGTTGGGATTGAGGTTGCCGCCGGCGGCGATCCCCATCCCGCCCTGGATCATGGCCCCGAGGTCCGTGATGATGTCGCCGAACATGTTGTCGGTGACGATGACGTCGAACCACTCCGGGTTCTTCACCATCCACATGCAACAGGCGTCCACGTGGGTGTAGTCGGTCTTGATGTCAGCGTACTCGGCCGCCACCTCGGTGAACACGCGCTGCCACAGATCGTGCGCGTATGTCAGGACGTTCGTCTTCCCGCAGAGGGTCAGTTTCTTCGCCTTGTTCCGCTTCCGGGTGTACTCGAAGGCGAAGCGGATGCACCGCTCGATTCCTCGGCGCGTGTTGACCGAGGTTTGGAGCGCCACCTCCTCGGCCGTCCCCTTCCTGAGGAAGCCCCCGACGCCGGCGTAGAGCCCCTCGGTGTTCTCCCTGACCACGACGAAATCGATCTCCTCAGGCCCCTTGTCCTTGACGGGGGTCCAGACGCCGGGGTAGAGCTTCACCGGACGCAGGTTGATGTACTGGTCCAGCTCGAAACGAAGCCTCAACAAGATTCCCTGCTCGAGGATGCCCGGCTTGACCTGCGGGTGCCCGATGGCGCCGAGGTAGATCGCGTCGGCCTCCCGGAGTTCCTTGAGGACGCTCTCGGGCAGCGTCTCCCCGGTCTTGAGATACCGCTCGCCGCCCACGTCATAGCGGCGCCACTCCAGGCGAACGCCCTGCCGCTGGACGACGGCATCCAGGACCTTACATCCTTCGCGGATGACCTCAGGGCCGGTGCCGTCGCCCGGGATGACGGCGATGCGGTAGGTCCGGGTGGCCGCGCCGCGAGCGGCTGCTTGCTTTGTCGCAGATGGGTTCATTGAGATACCGGCTCCGTGACCAGTCCCTGCGTTGGGCTGGAGGCGCCCGCGTAGAGTTTCTTCGGGATGCGCCCGGCCTCATACGCCAACCGCCCGGCCTCGACGGCGAGGCGCATCGCACGCGCCATCTTCACCGGATCCTGCGCGCCGGCAATGGCGGTATTCATGAGGACGCCGTCCGCCCCCAGCTCCATCACCACTGAGGCATCCGAAGCGGTCCCCACCCCGGCGTCCACGATCACCGGCACCGAGACCGCCTCAAGGACGAAGCGGATGTTGAGCGGATTGATGAGCCCCTGCCCTGAGCCGATGGGTGCTGCCAGCGGCATCACGCAGGCCGCACCGGCCTCCTCAAGTTTCTTCGCCATGACCGGGTCATCGTTTGTGTAGGGCATGACGATGAACCCCTCTTTGACGAGCGCGCGGGTGGCTTCCAGGAGGGCCCCTGTGTCCGGCAGCAGCGTCTTCGGATCGCCGATCACCTCGAGCTTCACGAGATTTGACAATCCGGCTTCGCGGCCCATCCGCGCCGTCCGGATCGCCTCCTCGGCCGTGTAGCAGCCCGCGGTGTTCGGAAGGAGCGTGATCCGCGAGCGGTCCAGGTGGTCCAGCAGGCTCTCCTCGCTCGGCCGGTCGAGATTGATCCGGCGCACGGCCACCGTGACGAGCTGCGCCCCGCTCGCCTCGATCGCCTCGCGCATGAGGGGGAAGCTCGCGTACTTCCCCGTGCCGACGATCAGCCGCGAACGTAGCGTTAAATTGCCGATCTGTAATCCACCAGTCATCTGCATCTGGCATAGCGTTTAGCGTAGAGCGTTCAGCGTATAGAAGTCCCTCTCCGCTCCACGCTCTACGCTGTACGCTAGATCGCTATGTTCCAACCAAGGAGACGGCCGGGCGCGGCTCCTCGATCACCGTCCCCTTCCCAACGACCACGATCCCGGACTCGGTCACGTGGAACCGCCGCCGGTCCTCCTCCAGGTCGTAGCCGATCTTGGCGTAGCGCGGGATCGCCACGTCCTTATCGACGATGGCTCGGCGGATCTTGGCGTAGCGGCCCACCTCGACGTGCTCCATCAGGATGGAGTCCTCGACCGTCGCGAAGCTGTTCACCCGCACGTCAGGGGAGAGGACGCAGCGTTGCACCTCGCCGCCGCTGATGATG
>JACPSR010000052.1 GCA_016193175.1 Candidatus Omnitrophota bacterium | reverse complement strand
AGCCGGCTTCATGGCCAGGTGGCAAGGGCAATGTGGAAGCCGCTGTACCCCGGTGTCACGGTTGAGGAGGTCCCTATTGAGGGGATCGTGAACGCGGTCCACACCCCGTACTGGCAGACGCCTGAAATCGCCGGGCTCTTCGCCGAGACGTCTACCACGGTTCGTGATGAAGCCCTCTGGGAGAAGCACCTTGCCCGAAAGCGCCTGTTGCTCGATGAAGTGAAGCGTCGCCTTGCGCGTCGCATCCAGCGCGGCGATGCCACGCAGGATCAGATGGAGGAGCTTGACACATTCGATCCGGAGGCGCTCACCATCGGGTTTGCCAGGCGGTTCGCCCCGTACAAGCGGCCCGCACTGCTCTTTGAGGATGTGGCTCGTCTCATCAGGGTGGCCGCACGGGCGAAGCGGACGGTCCAGCTCATCTTTGCCGGGAAGGCCCACCCCCGCGACAAGGACGGCCAAGACCTGATTGCGCAGATCCATCAGCACGCGCGCAACCTGAAGATGAGCGGCAAGGTCAAGCTCATCTTCGTGGAGGAGTATGACATCGATCTCGCCCGCCTGCTCGTCTCCGGGGTGGATGTGTGGCTCAACAACCCCGAGCGTCCGCGCGAGGCCTCCGGAACCAGCGGGATGAAGGCGGCAACCAACGGCGCGCTGAATCTGAGCACGCCGGACGGGTGGGCGGTGGAAGGCCTCAAGGACGGCATCAACGGCTGGCTCTTCGGCGTCACCGACGGGCGCAACGACTTTGCCGACGCCGAGGCGCTGTACGCGAAGCTGGGGCAGATCATCGATCTCTACGACAACCACCGCGACACGTGGCTGCGGATGATGAACGCCTCCATCGCATCGCTCACCCACCAGTTCGGGATGGAGCGCATGCTGGGTGACTACGTCCAGCGCCTTTACAGCCGAGCAGTGGAGCGCCGGAACGGCGTCACGGAGGAGCAGGCGCGCCGGCTGGCGGCGCAGCGACTGTCGTATCGAGCACGGGTGCTTGAGCAGATTCGCCAGGGCGCGGGGCAGGCGATCACTCTCGAGCGTTACCCGACCGCCGTTGCGATGGGGGCGAGCGTTCCGGTCAGCGCCGTCGTGGATCTCAAAGGACTCGCGCCGGAGGACGTCGGGGTGGATCTGGTGATCTCGCGCGACGGTGAGCCAGCCGCGTGGCATGGGATGCACCGCCATGTGGAACCGTTGGGGGAGGGGCGCTTCCGATTTTCCACAGAGGTTCCGCTCTCGAAGCGGGGCGACTACCACCTCCGCGTCCGCGTGGCTGCCGCTGATCTCACCGCCTGGCAAGACCCTGAGGAAGCTCAGGGTGTCGTCGCGTGGTCGCCCGCCAAGTCGGCGCCTATTCATGCGGATGACCCGGACCTGTTGCGCTATCGCAGCGAGAAGACAGGCATACCCGAAGGCATGCTGTTCTACATCCGCATTCCCAGCGAGGAGGTCGCGAGGGTCTCTTGGGTCAGCGCAGCCACCAACTGGGGGGACGGCGAAGGGACGTTTCCACTGGAGCGGGTCCGGCCCGGTTCTGACATGTGGGTGGTGGTCGTCCCCAAGCAGGTCACCGGGCTCGGCTACCATGAATTCAAGTTCATGACGAGATTGAAGGAGAACAACCGCCTCAAATGGCTGACCGGCACCTACCCGGTGGCGCCTGCCGAACCTCATAACGCCTGGATCAACATCAACGAGGACACCCCCTTCTTCAGCCCCGCGAAGGCGCAGGAACGGCTCGCCAGCATTATGAACGAAGTTACCGAGAACCTGACCCTCTCCGTCACCTTCAGCACGCCTCTTGAGCAGCTGATTGGGTTCGACGACCACCGGCTAAAAATCCTGGATCCGGCCAATGGTCATCGGGAAATTGGAGAGGCTGTTGTAGTCCTCGATGAGAAGGATGGGATGCCTGAGAAGGCCGGTCGACGCTCCAACCACTCGTTGGCCATCAAAGCGCTCTGGCTGAAACCGGAAGAGCGGCACTCAGGCAACTTGCCGATGAGGCGCTTCGGCGACACCCCAGCTCGCGCTACCCCTTCAAGATGCGGATGGTGACCGACCCCTACCACTGGTCCATCGCCCATGATCTCCTCGAGGAGGATTCGGTTTGGGTCAAGAGGCTGTACACGGAGCCGTACTCGCCGATCCCCGCGGGCGTGTGGATGAACAACGTTGCGTCACCGGATCCGTATCGCGCGTTCTTTCATCAAATCACCAAGCCACCGAAGCATTCAAGGACGTACCCGTACCCGTTCCACCTGGTCGGCCGGCCACGGCTCGAGGGGGGAAGTGGGTCTGAGCGGCAAGCTCGCATGGAGGAGGCCTTGCGGCAGCGGGTCGCGTCGGCTGCGAACGGCGAGGGAGCGCTGCCTTCGTCGCGGTCGCTCGCCAAGTCGCCCGCGATGGCGCTGATCGTCGGCGGGGGACTGGCGGCGGCCTGGGCGGTGGGGGCGCTCCTCACGAGCGGTGACACGAACACCGCATGGGGGTGGGTGGTGGGCGTCTTTGCCCTGGGGTTCCTGCTGGCGGCGGTGTTCGACGTGATACGGTTGAAGGTGATCATCTGGTGGGGCGGTCATCCGACTGACAAGGACTTCAGCCGCTTTGTGAGCGAGCAGCGCAAACAAGGGTTGTTAGCCGTGAAGGGAGAACAGGAGTGGCTGAAGTCCACCGAGAAACTGCCAACGCGCACGCCGATTCGCTGGTACCAGTACGCGCTCACGGTGGATGGGACCGTCTACGTTAGGCCGCAGTTGATTCGGTTCCCGCGCCTGTTCAGGGAGGTTGTGCTCCACGAGCGCGCGTGGCATGGGGAGCCGGCCGCCCCACGGGCTCCACCGAAAGCGCAACCAACCTTCTTCCATCGCCTGAGGCGACGCCTGACAACGCTCTCCTTTGCCTCGCTGCTCGTGGCCTTCGCGATTGGGGGGCCTGCCGTTGTTGCAGCCTTCGCCCTCTACGCTCCCGTGGCGCGAACAATCAGCACGATCGCCTGGCCGAATCGGCAGCTCCTTGGGGCCTACGGTGGACACGTCACCCCCCTGGATTATCAGGCCTACATTCCGCTCATCGAGCAAGCCAGAATTGAAGCAGCCGCGCGGTGGAAAGGCGTCGTTGCCCTTCTCGATTATCTGCCGTCTGATCCGGCTCTTCGTACCCAAGCCGCTTACGAACGGCAACTCGATATGAATCAAGCAGACTTCCTTTCAATCACGCAAGGGGTGATCCCGAGCGTCGATCCGCCAGACATACGTCCGCTCCTGGAGTATTTGGCTTCACATCGCATGCCACCCATTCTGGAGCGTGCCCCCTTTGAATACTACCGGGCTTTTCACGACGCTAAGAGAGATCGTCACGAGGCGCTTCGCCTCTTTTTTGTCCAGGGCGATCTTGATGCGTATCTCAGGATGATGCGCGAATCGGTTTCGACCCTCAGCAAGGCGGGGCGTCTTCGGGAAGAAGGCATCCGCCGGCAAGCCCGTCAACTGGTCCGGGCGAATCCGCAAGCGGTCGTCGTTGCGATTTATGGGCTCGGCCATTTCAGGCAGTTCGAATCCCTGGGAGCGGCAGGTATGCGGATTGAGGAGATGCCAGTTCGGGCAGGACTGATTGAAGATGTTCTGGAGCCAGACCCTCCGTTCTGGCAGATAATCACCGTCCGGGGTCGCGGCATCAAGATCTCATCAGAAGAAGAGCAACGTTGGCTCTTGCTGGACCCAATTTTCAGCTCGCTGGACACATCCCAACTGCACGAGCGTATTCCTGACACTTTGAAGCGCTATCGATTGCTCAGCGAAAGCTTAAAACCGTTAGCCCAGGATCCCACGCTACAAGCTGAGGTAGAGCGGCTTGTGCGAAGGACGGCTGCACTTGCTAGGGCATTCCCTCAACAGCCTCTCTGGGACGCGTATCGTCAACTGGTCATTGAATGGCTCTTTGAGCAAGAGCGGCGGTTAGGCACGTCACTCCTCAGCCAGGAGCTCCGAGACCTACTGGAAGCGGCGCGGCGACAACCAGAGGGGCTTGCCCCGCAGGGCCAGCCGAGGACGCGCAGGCGTCGGGCGCTTCCAGCCGGTGATCCAGAGTCAGATGAGATCAACCGCGTGATCAAAGAACCTAAGCCGGGCTCAACAACCAGCCCAGGCGGGCAAGGCCATGTGACGCTGCGTGAATTCATCCTGCCGGCCATGGGACTTGGGGCGGTGGTGGCCTGGGCGGCTCAGGAGCTCGTCGCGCTCGGCCTCCCGCCCTTGGTGACGGTCGGCGGCCTCCTCGGGCTGGCCGGGGTGGCGGTGGGGATAGCCTGGCGTCTGCGTAGGGGTCAGACCCAAATTGGGGAACTTCGTGCTTGGGGTCTGACCCCAAGCGTGGCGGGAGCGAGTCAACGGCTGATGCGCCTCGGCATCGTTGTCTTCGGCTTGGGCTCGCTCGCGATGGCGCCGCTCCCCGGCGGGACTGCGGGAATCCCAGCGTGGGTGACGGTCGGTGCCCTCCTCTTGCTGGCCGGGGTGGTGGTGGGTGTGGCGGTTGGGGTGCTGGTCAATGGCGTGCGAGAACCCGAGGAACCAGAACCTTCCAGTCAACGGTTGCAGCGGGCGGTTGTCGAGTGGGTCTTTGTTCACGGGCCGGCGGTGCCGCAGCATGTCCTAGCCCAAGCTGTCAATCCTAATGACTCAGAGGCTGTCACCGATCGACAGATCGAAGATCTGGTTCGGCAGATGCACGAGGAGCAGGCAAATCCGCTCCAGCTTCACGATGCTGGCGAGGGCGCAGGTATGGAGGCTCGGGTCAAGCGGAACACAGAAGGAAGGATCGAGGGGCCAGTCCTCCAGCGGTTAGCGCAACTCCTTCAACCGGTTCTGAGGCGACGCTGGCAGGCCCTGACGCCAGGGGGACTTCACAGGCAATTAGCCCACTTCGGATTGGAGTCCGAGTACATCGACCGCATTATTGCTGAACTTCCCTGGTTGAATCAGCCTGCTCCCGTTAGGTTAGCCAAACATGCCACTTCTCCGACAAGCGCAGCAGGGGTGGCCGCCAGCGAAGGGGATGCGCTCGCTCGTGTGTTGCGCGCCGCTCTTGAGAAGGCCCGGCTGGCCCCCACCGACAAGCGATCGGAGGTCTTCTTTGACGCAGTGTGGAAAGCGGAAGAAGGGCTTTCAAGGGCGCAGAAGCGGTTGATCAAGGATGTGTGGGGTGAACTTCAATCCTTGCTACCGAAAGCCAAGGATGAACGGTGGCCTGGGAGACCTGGGGTTGAGGCAGGGATCGTCGAAGAGGTCAATACGTTCCTCTCTTCTTCCGCACCCAAAGACAAGCCGGCGACGGGGGCGGGGCTCCAAAGCCCCAAGGAGCTTGTCATGGGGTCGGCCTTCTTCCTCGGGGCCCTCGCCCTCGGCTTGAAGGCGCTGGGGCTTTCGCCAGAAGCGATCCTCACGATCTCGACCCTGCTCTGGGTGGGCGGCCTCGCCGTGGCCCTCGGGATGGTGAGAGCGGGAGGCCACGAGCCGTTCGACAAGCCGAGCGTCGAAGTCATCGGGCCGGGGCATCCGTGGCACGACCGGCTGGCAAGCGCGGTGGGAGACCCGGCGCCGGTGCTGCGCGAGTGGCTCGCGTGGGCTCGGCGGCAAGACAAGCGATTGCTGCTTCGGTTGGAGGCGTCTCATTCAGCACGCCGTGAGGCGCTCGAAGCATTGGGCTTCGTGGCGGATGACATGAATATCATCACGCCGGACTTCCAGCAAGCGATCGTGCAGCATCTTCAGACGGAGCAGGACACCACCGTTGAACTCGGCCCCTTACCGAAGAGCGTCATTGTCACCTGGCCCGCGCCGATTTCGATTTCGCATCACGGACATCAGATGGACTTTTCGAGCATCATGTTCGTGCCCACACGGTCGGATGACCGGTTGCCCAAGACTTACTTCTCCCCCACAGCAGCGAAGCGCAAGGAGGTATGCGATTCCATAGCCAGCCTCATACAGCAAGGCCGGCTCAGAATGTTACCCGCCACCCTGCGGATTCCCGACGCGGCGGAGCGGGACCGAATCATCTCACGCCTCGCGCCTGAAGGGTCGCCCGAGCGCGACGCCTGGCTCCATCTTGTGATGACCGAGGAGGAGCATGAGGCCCTCGAGGCGCGGCAGAAGCTGGCCGCTGCGCCGAGGCCGGCTCCTGAGTCTGCGGCGGCTGGTTCTCCCGGGCGAACTGCCGAGCGACCAGTCGAAACAGGACCGGAGCGCCCGAGGGGCGGGATGCCTGAAGTTTTACTCGGTCGAGGCTGGCTGAGATTCCCGCTCCTCATGGCGCTTGCGGGTTTCGTCCTGGCGGCCGGCTGGGGCGTGGGGGCGATCGTGACCAACGGCGCGACGAGAATTTGGTGGGCTCAGGGCCTTGGCATGGTCGCGCTGGGAGCGCTCTTCGCAGCCATCGCCGACGTCGCAAGGCACAGGATCGCGAGGTGGCTGGGCGGCCGCCGCGACCTGACCCGCGCGTGGCTTGTGCGGGCAGCCCTCTCGGTTGCGCCGGCACTCCTCGTCGCACCCCCTCTCTACGCGCCGATTGCCCGGCAGATCAACCGCGGGTGGCCGTACCAGACGTTCGGGTATCTGGCCGGCGCGCCCTATCCCAATCTGCAGGATTACGCACCCCTCATACGGCGCGTCGTGACCGACGCCGAGATGCGCTGGAAGCATCTCATCGTGCTGCTGCCCTACGTGCCGGACCAGCGCTTCCTCACGCGGGAGCAGTTCGAGCGCCACGTTCGCGAGTTGCAGGTCCAGCTCGATCGGATCGCGGAGGGGGTGGTGCCACCGCCAAGTGAGCTCAGTCCGGAGCTGCTCTTGCTCGCACAGACCTTGGCGCCGCATCGTGCGCACGTCGTCTTAATGCCGCTTGAGGAGCCCCTGATGAGCGGGCTGCATGTTGCCACTCGCCGTTTCTTCGAAGGAGACCTCGCCGGCTACCTCAAGGCGGTGGAGGGATTCATTGCTAGGACGGTCAAGATCGCCCCAGGTCACGATGCGCGGATTCAGGAGCGGGCCGCCCTGCTGGCCGAGGCGCATCCCGGGGCGTTGGTGTATCCGATCTACTACGGCATCGGCCCGGTCAAAGCGGTGGCCGCCGAGGCGCTGCGTGCCGGCCGATCGCGGCTGTCGCCAGTCCGGGAGGTGCTGCTCAACGAGTTGCTCGGGGGCGTGATGTCTCATCGAGAGAACCTCCTCTTGCTGGATCCGATCATGAGCCTTATCGCCAAGGTTCCGCAGTTTGTCAGCCGGTTCCCGGACGTGACCGAACGAGTTGAGCGACTCAAGGAAGCGCTCGAGCCGCTCGTGCTCGATGAGGGGCTCCGCCAGGAAGTGGAGCGGCTTACGGCGCAGACGGCAGAGCTCGGGAATCTCCCTGAGGAGAACCGAGAGTTCCTGTACCAACTGCTGGCCGCCCGGTGGCTCTTGGAGCAGGAGAAGCGGCTCGGCCTGCGCTTTGATCCTGAGCTGGAGCAGCTCCTTGAAAGCGCCGCTGGCTTGCGCACCGGACGGCGAAGGGATGGGCGGGGTGAGCGTAGGCTGTCGAGCATGATCAAAGAATCCCCGCGATCCGTCAGGTCCAGTGGCCAACGTGGGCCTCGTCCAATCACCCTGCGGGAATTCATCCTGCCGTCTGCCGCTATGGGAGCCGGCATCGCCGCCCTCGCGGCATGGCTCACGACCTTCGGCATCCCCTCGTGGGTGACGTTCGGCGGCCTTCTCCTGCTGGCCGGGGCGGTAGGGATGGTCTGGTGGCGGCGGAGCACGATTATGTACGCACCCGAGGAACGCAGAGGTACCGTTAGTACTGCCGAAAGAGCGAAAACCCTCCTCGAGAACTTACGCAGCAGTCCACTTGAAACAAGAGGATTCAAGGTACGATTCAAACCACTGATGAGTCAGATTGAGCAGAGTCTTATAGACAAAGGGATACCGAGGTCCCTTGCGAAGCGGATCGCATGGCAACTGGTGTCTAAGTTTGCTCCTGCTAATCTTGGGGACCACGCTGTCTGGGAGGCCTTGGCTAATATTCTTCTGACTGAGATCGCTCAACTGAAGCGGCAATTCAAACTGCCTGACAACCAAATCGTCAGCGCGCTCCCGAAACTTTCCCCAGCCCAAGTGGCCCAGATCTTTGAAGAACTCCATACCGCGAACCCCAAGATCGTCCGGCGGCTTGCCTATACGGCCTTCGACAGCCGTGATCCAATCACTAGTGCTCGCAGATACCTCGCACAGTACAACGCCGTTGTAGATGAACTCGCACCGACGCATCCTAACATCGCCCGGTCGGTTGCGCAGCGGGCCTTCTCCGCTCCAGATCCGCTCAACGCCGCCCGGCGATTTCTGGCGAACTACGAGGCGGTGGTCGCCGCCCTCAGCGAGACCGACCCCGAGATCGCCCGGACGATTGCCCTCGATGCCTTCATGGGGTCAAATCCTATTGCAACCGCTCAGAAGTTCCTTGAGAACTACCACACCATCATTGCTGTTCTCAGCGAGACCGACCCCGAGATCGCCCGGACGATTGCTGGCCTAACCTTCGCGGCCAAAGCCCCGTTCGATACGGCCCAGCGATTTCTGGCGAACTACGAGGCGGTGGTCGCTGCCCTCAGCGAGACCGACCCCGAGATCGCCCGGACGATTGCCGCTAGGACGCTCCACAGTTCAGACCCACTCAGCGCTGCCCAGCAGTACCTCCAGCGCTTCAAGGTGGTCGAGGCCGCTCTTGAAGAAATAGGGACTGGGATTGCACGGACGATCGCTACCCATGCTTTTCTCGCGCGCGATCCCAATGCCGCGGCCCAGCGGTACTTCCAAAGCTACAAGGCAGTCGTCGCGGCTCTTAGTGAAACCGACCCGGACATCGCCCGAACGATTGCTGCCAGTGTTTTCTACCTCCGCAACCCGATGGTGACTGCCCAGCGGCACTTCCAAAGCTACAAGGCAGTCGTCGCGGCTCTTAGTGAAACCGACCCGGACATCGCCCGGACAATCGCCAGCCAGGCCTTCACGGCTAAAGATCCTGTCAACACTGCCCAGACGTACCTTCAGCGTTTCAACGCCGTGGTCGCCGCCCTCAGCGAGACCGACCCCGAGATCGCCCGGACGATTGCCAGAGGGGCTATCAAGACCGCTGATCCGCTCAGAACTGCCCAGCGGTACCTTCAGAACTTCAATAGGATCGTCGCCATCATTAACGAGACCGACCCCGAGATCGCCCGGACAATCGCCAACCAAACCTTCTATTCCAGTGACCCACTTGCAGTCGCCCAGCGATTTTTGGCGAACTACAAGGCGGTGGTCGCCGCCCTCAGCGAGACCGACCCCGAGATCGCCCGGACGATTGCCGCCCTCTCCTCAAACGCTCCAGATCCGCTCAACGCCGCCCAGAAGTACCTCCAGCGCTTCAAGGCGGTGGAGGCGGCCATTAGCGAGACCGACCCTGAAATTGCTCGGATAATCGCTAACATGGCGGTCAAGTCTACTGACTCGCTCACAGTGGCCCAGAAATTCCTCCAGAACTACAAGGCGGTGGTCGCCGCCCTCAGCGAGACTGCCCCCCGGGGCGTCACCCGGCAGATTGCCCATCGGGCCTTCATAGCGACTGATCCGCTCAGAACTGCCCAGCGATATCTTGAAGACTACAAGGCGGTCGTAACTTCTCTCAGCGAGACCGACCCCGAGATCGCCCGGACAATCGCCAGCCATGCCTTCACGGCTAAAGATCCTCTCAACACTGCCCAGACGTACCTTCAGCGTTTCAACGCCGTGGTCGCCGCCCTCAGCGAGACCGACCCCGAGATCGCCCGGACGATTGCTCATCGGGCCTTCTCCGCCCCTGATCCCATCGCCGCCGCCCAGGAGTATCTTGACCATTACCGTACCAGGACACGAGCAGGATTCGGACGGATTATCAGGCGGACGCTCTTTCAAAAAGAAGTGGAATTCCGGGATAGCCTGGCACGCGGGTTCCAAGAGTCAGGTCTTTCTGAAGTACGAGCCTCCACGTGTGCTGAAACGTTGGTGCGCCTCAAGGATGAATCGCTAGCCCTGCTTCAACGGGACGGCCTCTTGACCGAAGTAGAGCGTCGGGCGATTCGCGAGCTCAATGCTGAGCAACTCGACCTCCGTGCACTCGGAGGCAAGCTCCAACGCCAGATCGAGTTCCACGAAGCTAACGGGCTTTCGCCAGAGCGGATCGAGCGGCTCTTGGCCACGCATTTGTTGCCATGGGTGACGATCGAGCGGCTCCAGCGCACCTATCGGCTGGGTCGAGATCTGGCCATGATCATCCAGGCGCTTGGCCATCCGGATGTCGAAGCCTGGATCAAGCGGGTGCGCGAGGCGCAAGAAGCTCGGGGGACCCTGGAGAAGGCGAAGCACCTCCAGCGCTATGATCCCGCCCGCATGCGCCCACGGACTGAAGCCCAGCGTCAGGAACTGATCGGACACTTGCGAGCCCTCGTTCAGGTCCTCGAGGCGCTGAAGGAGCACACCGGAGAAGCCTCACTTCCCTACGAACTCGTGGAGCAGGCGTATACGTACAGAGGATTTGTTGTTCGGATTGGCGGGACAGCCCCGCTTGATTTACGACCAGGCCAACAGCTACGCCTGGCTGATGATGGACTCCTCTTCGAAGTTCAAGAGGTTGACCGATCTCGTCGGCTGGTGAGGCTGCGTGAAGTGAGCGGGGCGGGCCAGCGGATGCCATCGCAGGGAGCTCTTGAGACAGAAACATCCGAGCTTGCGATTCGGGTTCAGCTTGAGCCACTCCAACAGATG
Source organism: Candidatus Omnitrophota bacterium (assembly GCA_016193175.1). Classification (GTDB taxonomy): domain Bacteria; phylum Omnitrophota; class Gorgyraeia; order Aquiviventales; family Aquiviventaceae; genus JACPSQ01. The sequence continues at coordinate 76,264 of JACPSR010000052.1, read as the reverse complement.
CTCCGTACGCTCGAAGCACGTGAAGGCAGGACCACAGGCTTCCCGGCGCTCGATCGCCTGTTTGGGTTAGTGGAACTGACTCCCAGCGATCCCAGCGTAGAGATGGTGAGTGCGTTCTTCGATCAGAAGATTCCGTATCGCACGATCTCAGAGTATGAGTCGGTGGGAGACGAGGCCCAACAGATGGCGGTCACACTGGCGATGAGTCCAACCGAGGTCCTGTTCATCGAAGGCCCAGCAGGAACCGGCAAGACGAAGGTAATCGCAGAGACCATCCGGCAGGCGGTCGCTCGTGGCCAGAAGGTGCTGCTCGTCTCCCAGATGCACCAGGCTGTGGATAATGCGTTGGCGGAGGTCATGGATGATCCACGAATCCCTGTGCTGCGATTGGGCAACGACTCCACCCGCTTTGGCTACGGGACCGAGCGCGTGTGGCCTGGAAACAGGGAGACGGGCCTGCGCGAGCAAGTCCTGGGCGAGTTCGCGCGGCGAGCCGGATCGATCCCGACTGGTGGGTACATCTTAGCAGGTACTGATATCGGGATCGCGACGGATTGGTTCTTCGACACGCAGGTCAAGGGGCGAGGCGAGGGTTTTGGTCTCGTGATCATGGACGAGGCCAGCCGCGAGACGGTTCCGGGTGCCCTGGTACCTCTCAGCTACCTGAAGCCTACTGGCAAGGTCATCTTCGTCGGTGACGCCAAGCAGCTTCCACCGTTTGGCCTGAAGGAAGAAGAACGCCAGGATCTGCGCCGAGCCGCGGTGCCTCAGGAGGCTCTTGAGGCCTATAACCAGAGCGCCTTTGAGTGGTTGCTAGGGAGAAGCTATGGGGATCGGGTCCTGCTCTCTACCAACTATCGCTCGCATCCTCTGATCACTGGACTGATCTCACACTTGTTCTATGAGGACGATATTCACCGGCGTGGGTGGGAGGACTTTGATACGGAAACGCTGAGCTTGCGCGTGGTGGATATCGCCGAAGAGCCAGATGTCTATTATGAAGATCCAGGTTTCCTCTACCGCAATACCCGCTCGGCCGAACAAGTTCTACAACTCATCAGGCTCTATGAGGCTCGGAGCATTCCGTTAGACCAGATTACCGTCATCACGCCATACAACGACCAAGTCGAGCTCATTCGCCAGCTGCTCCAGGAAGCCTACCCACAGGCCACTCGCTGGCCATTCGTGACCACAATCGATAGCTACCAGGGTGGGGAGAACCGGGCGATCATCTTTGACTTCGTGCGCAGTAACGCGGATCGGCGAATCGGCTTTGTGAAGGATTTGCGTCGCCTCAACGTGGGCCTCTCTCGCGCACAAGAAAACCTTAGTATCATCTGGGATTCGCGCACCTTTACCGGTGAGCCAACTCCTACGGACTCCCCTGAAGATCGCACTGCCCGCGCGCTCTTCCGGCGTTTGCAGGACTACTACGAATCTGAAGTCCGCACCTTCTTCCCAGAACCAGCGGAATCGAATGGCTCAGTTGGTTCGTCCAGCGGCCCGAGCCCCAACACGCCCCTCACTGTTGTCCCGTTCGCGGCGGGCGTCGGGATCGGGATTTCCGCGCTCGCGGCATGGCTCACAACCTTCGGCATCTCCTCGTGGGTGACGTTCGGCGGCCTTCTGCTAGGGCTAGCGGTCTGGGTGGGGGTGACCTTCGTGCGACGGTGGGGCGGGATCGGTGCGGTGACGGTGGCGCTCTTAGTGGCTGGTGGGACGAAACACGGACTTCGGCAGACCGGATTGCTCAATCATCATGCGGAGCAACCACCCGCTGTACTCCGGATACTTGACGTCAACCGTCACTTTGTAGCCAGGCCGCTCCCAGTATTGGTGGGAGCCGCGTTGGGAGATCTGCCTGAAGCCGTGGGAGTGCAGGACGCGGACAAGGTCCCGCTGGCTAAGGACGAAACGCCCCATGCGCCAGACGAGGCGTTAGCACGAGGGGCTCGACGAAGACAAGCCAGTGGTGGGCGAGCTGACGGAAACGTCGCGCGAGGGCTACCAGGCACCACACCCGGTAGTAGTCCAGATACACCTCCCACGAAGCAGGGCGGGGGAACAGGTCGGCGAGATTCTCAGGGGTTAAGGATTCTAAATACCCGACGAGATCTTCCTCAAGCGACGCCTTCGCAGCGTCCAGCGTCTCGCCCCGATCGCACAGGCCTACCTCGAGGCAGAAGGCGAGGTAATGATCGCCTTCAGGACGCGCATAGCACCGTAGCAACGTTGGATAGACTTTTCCCATTACGTGCCTCCACTGCCGCAAGTGTAGCACCCGTCGACGGACGTGTCAAGCCAACCGGCCCGCGCGGGTTCCTCGCCCTGGAGACGGTCGGCGCGAGCGCAGGACTGGCGGCCCTCGCCACCTGGGCCGCGGCGCACGGGCCCTCGTGGGGCGGGCTCGGCTCCTGGCTCGGGACGCACGGCGGCTTGGCGGCCTGGCTCCTCGGCGGCGGCCTCCTCGGTCTGGCCGGGGTGGTGGTGGGGATAGCCTGGCGTCTGCGTAGGGGTCAGACCCCAATCGGGGAACTTCGTGCTTGGGGTCTGACCCCAAGCATAAGTCAACGGCTGATGCACCTCAGCATCGTTGTCTTCGGCTTGGGCTCGCTCGCGATGGCGCCGCTCCCCGGCGGGACTGCGGGAATCCCAGCCTGGGTGACGGTCGGCGGCCTCCTCTTGCTGGCGGCGGGCGTCTCGGTATGGATGGTGAGCGGTCAACGCCTTCCGCGCGCGCGCGTCCCCTGGTTGGTATCTGAGATGCAGCGCCACATCGCGTCATTGCAGGCGACGACGCGCAGCGACCACTACGTTAGACGACTCCGCGACTTACAGGTACTAGTGACCGCGCTGGCGCAGGTGGTCTATCGAGAGAGCCCAGGCGCCGCCAAGCGCCTGCGCCGCCTCGGCGAAGAGATCAGCAATCTTGCCACGCGGGAAGGACCGGCCTTGGAGGAGGCGATGAGCCAGCGCAGGCCGCACGCCAAGTGGATGCGCGAAGCGCTCCTCGACGCGATGGCCCGCCTCCCAGGCGGGTTCGGCCAGTGGCTGAAGGTCTACCTGGCGTTGACGAACAGGCGGCCCAGGACTTATGGCATTGCGCTACGTCCTGAGGACGTGCATCGCTCTGCCCAGCGGCTGTTTGATGACCTGAGCTTCCTAATCGAATTGTTTGGCGGGCCCGCGTCAGCCATCGATGAGGAGGAGTTCTGGGCTGAGATGCATGTTGCTGTGGTGAGCTGGCTACAGGGGCGGCCAGGGATCAGGGTACCGTTAGGTACGATGTGGAACCGAATTGAATGGGACCTCGTTTTCCACATAGCCGAGGCACTTGGGCTGGAGGCTCCAACAAATCTGAGCTTGGCGTTGGAGCTGCTGCGCCAATGGCCGTCCTACGGGGATCCTGGCCTCAAGGCTTTGAGCCCCACGGACCGCGCCGGGTTGCGCGAGTGGATGAGATGGAAGGACCCCTCGCTCAGCGAACGGTTTGAGCAGGCTCTCAGGATCATGTCAGCCGTCCCAGCCACCGCGCGCATCGAAGCGAAGGTCGCTGATCCCGAGGAAGCGTTAGGAGAGCGACGAGCCGAGCAGGGGCTCCTCAGGTCCATAAAAGATCGCGTGCTTGCAACGCTGTCTACAAGGGAGGAGCGGGTTATCCGAGCTCGATACAGCCAGGACGAGAGGAGCTTTGAAGCCATCGGCGCCGCCTGGGGGGTTTCCAGGCAAGACGTGGGGGCAATTGCACAGAGGGCATTAGGGCGCTTGCGTCAGCCATCCAGAGCTCAATGGTGGTGGCGGAAACCTCAACCAGCCGTGCGTGGTCCTGAAGAGCAGCCGGCGCAGGCGAGGCCGGCCTCTGAGCGGCCTGCCCCACCACCGAGTCTTCGCGAACCTCAGGCTCGACGTCCTCGTCCCGCTCGACCCCAAAAGGCCGTCCGAGCCATGCACCCAGCCGAACGAGCCCGTCTGAAGGAACTCATGAAGCAGACCGATGGCGATCTCTACCAGATGGCCGAAGAACGGCGCATGAACTCCCGGCGGCTCCTCAAGCGGCTCTTAGGGGACGTCAGGCTTCGGCGGCAGTTGCGCAGCGTCTGGCGCAGGAGACTGAATGCAGTCGAGCAGCGAATCCGGCGCGCGGCGGAACGCAGTCTTTTCCTCCGCCACGGCGGCTACCTGACGGAATCGCTCGTCGAAGAACTCATGCAATGGCTCAAGGGGCTTCCTGACGTGGAGGAGCTCCGGCAGTGGCTCGAGGGAGGCGCCGGTCGGCTTCCCTCGCCTCGGACGCTGGCGCAGCTCGAGCTCCTTGCCCTGGCGCTCGAAGGAGCCAGCCTGTCAGCCCAGGCCAGGACCATGGGTCGACCTGCGGCTTCTGCGGCCGGGCTACTCTCTGATTTACAGGCTACGGTCAGCGTCCGCGGCTCCGAGTTATCCCGGCCGCTCACGGACTACTTGAGGGAGTGGTTGACAGTTAGACGTCGGTCCGATGATCAGTTGGACATGGCCAGCCGGATCGCCCTGCAAGAAGAGGCGTCTACGCTCGTCCGAGCGCGCGCTTCGGAGCCACTTCAACCTCTCACTCCAGAGAGCGATGTGGTGCTTGGCGCGCCAGCGATCCAACTGGTCTTTCGCTTGAGATCAGATCCCGCGCGCGGCGCCGAGATCCGCTACGCCGTTTCGGGCCAAGGCCGCCTCGCCCTCCTCGTCAACGACTGGACCGGGGAGCAGTTGCTGATCACCTTCCTCCCCGCCGACCCCAAGCGTGCAGAGACATCCGATCGATTCTGTCTGGCTCGCCCCGGAGCGCGGCCGAGGTGGTTTGATCTCGACACGCTGGGATCCGGAGGCGCGCTCGACCGGGCGCTGGATGAGTTCGCGCGGGGACAGCTTGTGCTGGAGACACGGCCACCGAAGGCTGCCGAAGCGCCGCCAGCAATGGATCCCGGAGAAAAGGCACGCCTTGCCGAACTCTTGGAACGCAGCGACGGAAATCTCTATGCCATGGCTCACGCCCTCCGTCTCAAACGAGGCGATTCTGTGCTCACCCGACTCTTTCAGGATGCGGACCTCTATCGCCAGTTGCAGCAGGTCTGGCGAGCCCGCCTTGTGGAGATCCGCCAGCGCATCCAGGCCGCGGCGCAGCACGGCTTGGTGCTGAGCGGTGCTGAGCTGGCGCGGGTCGAGGCGCTCGCCGGCGAGTTGATGCGATGGATCGATCAGCGGCATGAGGTTCAGGGCTTCACGCAATGGGTTGAAGGTCGCAGCGACACGCTGACCTATGACGATGCGCTCGGGGAACTCGAACTGTTGGCCTTGGCGCTCGAAGGCGCCACGCCGGGGGATCAAGCGCGGGCGATGGGTCGGTCTCAGCCGCGCCCCTTCTATATGAGATTCCGGCTCATGGAATGGATCGAGGACGCTGCGTCCGGGGTATCGCCTGAGCTTCAGAGGTATCTCAAAGTCTGGGTTGGGTCAGACGCCCGTGCCCGTCGTCCTTCCGATGAATTAGACGTTGCCTCCAGGATCGCCTTGCAAGAAGAAGCGCGGCGCTTGATGCAGCATCTGCCGGAGCGGCTTATGCTCATGACGCCCCACACGAGCGTCGTGCTCGGCGCGCTGGCCGCGGAAGGCCAGGGTCCCTCCAGCCAGATCGTCGTGCGCCTCGCGCAACGAGCGCCAGCCCCAATGATCAGCTACGCCGTCTCCGAGCAGGGCCGGGTGCTGTACCTCATCAATCACGCGAATGGGCAGGCGCTGCTGGTGACGTTTGTGCCGACGGATCCGCTCAATCCTGCATCAGCCGACAAGGTGTATCTGAATGCTCCGGACAAGCCGCTGCGGTTGGTCTTGCGGCGATTCGAGCCGACCATATGGAAACGGATAATGGGCAAAAGCGCGGGCAAGGCGATCAGCATTGGGCTGGACGACGTAGGCCGGCCCGTGTTCGAGCTGGGCGTGTCAGGACCCGGCGGCCTCCGCGACGCCGAGCTCCAACGGATGTTTCCGGTCCCTGTCGTGCCGAGGAAACGTCTGGTCACCCAAGAGGCGCTGGCCGGGCTGCCTTCGGATGCCCGGGCGCGGTTCCTGCGCGCCTTCAAGCTTTGGTCCGGCCGGGGCGTGTGGGCGGTCACGGAGACCGCTGAGCCTTCCCGGTTTGAAGCGCAAGTTCGCCAACTCGAGGAGGATCGAGCGTTTGCCGCGGCAGGGTTACGTCGAGTTCAGCAAGTGGGGCAGATGATTCAGGCAGGCTTGGCTCAGCACCGGCCGCTACCAGAGATTGCCGAAAAGGCGGGGGACCTCCTTCGTCAGGCCGCCGATGACTACCGCCTTGAGCTTGGGTCGTTCCACACGCGCATTCCGGAAATGCAGCGCAACGTGGCAACGCTCGTGACGCTCGCTGATCATGCCGAAGCGCTCGTGCGCTTGCTCGAAAAGCGGCATGCCGCAGGAGGGACAGCCCCGCCATCATCGGAGGCAAGCTCAACACCCAAAGGCAAGGCAGCGCCGGTGCGGGGCGGGGGGCTGCTGGCGAGTGCGGGGGTGATCAGCGGGCTGCTCTGGCTTCTCATGGCAGCCAGCGGGGTCAGTTGGTTCACAGGAGGCGATCCGGCGATCGCGGGGCGGCTCTTTCTCCTTTCGTGGCTCGGCGTCTTAATTTCCGCATGGCTCGCAGTGCTCGGGAGCCGGATGGTCGTTGATCAGCAGATGATTGCCACGATTCATCCCGAGCGTGCAGGGCCGGGAGATGTTCCTCAGGGTTGGCTCAAGCGGCTCCTGTGGTTTTCGATTGTCCGATCCACCCGAGGGGCTCTGCTGCCTGGCTTGAGCGAAGGCAATATCCCGGCTCTCCTCCACTACAATCCCGACGATCGCGCGATCCATGCGCATCCTCAACTCCGTCGCTACCGCGCCTACGTGCAGGCCTTCCTCCTTGGCCATGAGCTTGGCCATGCGGCGATCCACTGGGCGAGCCGGGGCCGCCGCACCGGCCGCGAGGCAGCAATCCACTGGCTCGTGTACGGGTTCTCCATCAGCCCGGTGCTGGCGTGGCTCGCGATCACCGGCGCCTATGGATGGGCATTCGGTGGGCTTGCCCTCGTCGGGAGTCTCGCGGCGTGGCGCGGCGCGATCTGGCTGTGGGCTAACATCGAGGATTTTTCGCCGTTCTTCGCCAGGAACATAGAACCGTCCCTCATTGCTCCTTACACCCAAACACCTCGCGGGCCCACAGGCTCGATCGGCCCATCAGCGGGCACCAGCGGCGTGGCGAGGGAGGGGGTGGATGAGGCGGCACCGACGCCCCCATCAGCCTCATCCTCATCGGCCCTGCCGTGGGTGAACCTCGGGGTGGCGGCGCTGGTCGTGGGGCTGGGAGGGATGCTGCCGTCGCTTCTGGGGGTTGAGCCGGGCGTCAACCTCGTCCGGTTGTTGCCGCTGAGCCTGATCTACCTCTTCTCGTTCCTGATCCACGAGTCGGCTCACGGGTTCGTTGCCAAGCGGTTGAAGGCTGCTCCGACATTTGGCCGCATCCGCGGAGGCCTCTTCAGCGCAGGCCTGGGCGTGAGGCATCAGGCTGATAGAGGTGCCGCCGCTCGCATCGCCCTGGCTGGGATCATCACGAGCCTCTCACTGGCCCTTGCCGCTGCCGTCTTTGCGCTCTTGCTCCCCGAGCACGCGGATCTCCTGTGGCCCGCCTCCCTTCTCAATGGGTTCTTCGCCGCTTCCCGGCCCGATTGGCGAGTGATCCAAGACGAGGCCAGTGCCCGTCGTCCTGAGAAACCGACCGACACCCTAAAAGGGAACCCTCGCTTCTTGCAACTCGGCATCCTCGTCTACGCTGGCCTCGCGCTCGGGATTGCGGCGGCGGCCTGGCTCATCCCGACGGGTTTTGTGGACTCGCTCATGGCCGACTGGCCGGCCTGGGCCTGGGTGAAGACGCATCCCGAGTACGGGGCTGGGCTCGTGGGGCTCTCGGTGTCGTCGTTCCGCTCAAGAACAAGAAGAAGAGGAAGGGCGCCGGTCAATCCTCGTCAAGGGATCCTGCCGCTGCCGCAGCCGGAGGCTCAAGCTGACCGGCCACCTGCGATGTCCTTTGAGGCGTTGTTGAAGCAGCCGGCGGTCGAACGCGCCTTGGAGGCGAACAGGGCGTCCAAACTCCTGAACATCTGGAGCCTTGGAGTGCCTGCGGCTGCTCGGGTGCAGACGTTGTGGTCCAACCCATCCGAGCCCTCGACCCTGCCGACCTTGCAACGCCTGACCCAAGGGGGCGCGCGCAACATCGCCGTGCACTACGTGGGGCTGGCGGACAAAGGACCACAGAACTCATGAGCGATGCCACCCTGGGAGGTCTTCGGTCAGCCGACCTGATCCTGATCGAAGGGGTCACCGCGCCACTGACTGAGGAGCAGTTGAAAACGCTCAGCGCCGCCCTGATGTCCGAACATGGCGGAGTAGTAGGAGGGGTGCTCTTCGCCGGGCGGAAGGACAGCGAGGCGCTGCGTCAGCAGGAGGGATGGACGGAGGCCTTCGAGCTCGTGCACGGATCCGATGACATGGTCGTCTGGGCACGCAGGCCCAAGCAGGAGCGCGCCACGGATGCGCGTCGGCGAACCGAAACGAATGGCTCTGCCGTTCTCCCCGCGCTCATCCCCTTCCTGGGGCTTACAGATGCCCTGTCTGCGGCGTTGTGGATGACAGCGGCTGGGATTGTCGGGATCTGGGCCTTGGCGTCCCTCGGCCTCTGGTGGGCGAGGTCGCGGGGTTGGAGGGTGGACATCTCGCAATTCACTGCCGGGGTGTTCTTCCTGTTCCTCTTCAATGCCGTCGTGCTCGCGCCGTTCCTCTCGCTCTTCCGGACCACGAAGGCGGTTTCGTCTCCGTTGACGTCCTATCTCGTCGTCAGCGGGGTCGCTGCGATCCTCGCCGCGGGCCTGTTGATCATCGAGGGATGGATTCCGAAACCGGCTCCGTCGACTCCCGATAGAACGGATCGTTCCCTGCGCCGCGGTCAGAAGCTCGGCCTCTTCCTCGGGCTCGCCCTGGCCGGCGTCCCGGCCCTCGGCTGGTCGGCGGTGGAGATCCCTAGTGGCGGTTTGGCTGCAGAACTCGCGGCGCTTGGGGGATGGCTTGGACCGCTCGTGGGGGCGCTCGGTGTCGCTGGCCTTGCCACGGTTCTGCGGCGAGCGAGAAGGGCCTGGCTTTCACCACTGCTGCAACAGGTTCAACGGGAGTTTGCGCGCACTGGTCCCACAATCTTTATGGATCTCTCCGAGCGTGAACGGACGATTTTGGAATCGCGCCTGAGCTCGCAGACGCTTGAACAGATCGGCGCTCGTCTCAGGCTGACTCGCGAGCGGGTCCGGCAAATTGAGCAACAGGCACTCGCCAAAGTGTTACCGAGGCTTGAGACGGAGCGCCTCATCGCTCCGAGCCTTCTCCTTCGCGACCTGATGATTCAACGGAAAGACGTGCGGGAGATCTTAGAGATCTTGGAAGCTGCAGGGGTCCGCACAGTTGCAGCTCTCGAAGCCATCACTGACTTGGAGGTATTCCGCCTGCTCATCGAGCACTTCCCAGTCGCTCCAGGCTGGTGGTATCGCAAGCGGTTCTACGACCTGAAGCACACCCTGGCCACGTACGGCATCAGGCTTCGGGAGAATCCGAACTTTCTTGAGAACCGGACATTTCCAGGATGGCGTCGCGATGGCTTCGTTAAGAACGCACTCTTTTCTGCACATGGCGGCCAGCGCCCGATCCTCACCGATCAGGAGATCATCCTGCTAGGTCACACGATCTTCGAGTTGCTCTCCAAGACCGATTTCGAGGTCTTCCGGCTGATCCAAGCCGAGTCCCCTGATCGCTCGGTCTGGTCGCACTTGGCGCAGTTCAAGGACTTGACACGCGCCTTGGCCGCTCGCAGGATCCGGTTCCAAGAAGATCCGGACTTCATCGTGAATGTGCGCTTTTCAAAGAGACCCGAGACTGATCAGTGGATCAAAGAGACCTTTTTGGCCAAGACCCCCCCGCTGCTCTCAATCCGCGAAATACCCTCAGATGAGGCTGAGCTTGTTCGACTTGGCTTTAGTGATCGGCCATGGGCGATGATCAGGGCGATCCGAGCCGCGTTGAGGGCGAAGGATCTCACGCCCACCGAGCCGCCCGGGCCACAGGATGGCAACCGCGCGTCAGGGATGTATCCGGTGCATCTGATCGTTGAGACGGCCGCCGTGGATGTCGATGAGGCCGTGCGCCTTCTGGATGGCAATCTTCAGGAGATGGACCAGCGGGATCGGCTCGCTCATGTCGAGCAAGCGTGGACGCTGACCGAGGAGGCGCTGACGAGTACCACCGATCTCTTCAGCCGTCCGAATCTGAGGCGATTCATCCTCCTCCTTAGGCTACAACGAAGCCGTCTGGTGCTGCAGACGCTTGTGGAGCAGACGGAGCGTCAGCGTCGGGAGTTCGGCGAAGCGCACACGTTGATTCGGCAGATTAGGGAAGGTTTTCTGTCCTTGTGGTCGAAGGCCGGCGCCCCCAGCCCTCACCTTGACGAGCTGGCGCGCGAGTTTGAGGGGGTGACTCGGGCCTTGATCCTTGACCCGCGAGCGGACCCGTCACTCGTCACACCCGAAGATGCGACCAAGAGACTCCAAGGATTCCGAAGCTACCTGGAGGGGATCTACGCCGACCTCATCGATCTCGCCAGGCCGGTACGTGAGGAGCCAGCCGAGGATGCCTCGCCCCGTGAGGACGGCGTGATCCCGCTCATCACGATCGCCTGGCTCGTCCTGGCGCTGGCGGCAGCGGCCCAGCTTGCCGCGCTGTGGGCCGGGTTAACGCCGACATGGAGTCCCCTCGAGACGACTGTGTTTTTCGCCGCATCCATGAGGGTTTTTGACGAAGACACTGTCATCGCCTGGCGACAGTTGCTCCAAGACTGGCAGGACGTGCGCACCTACCCCCTCAAGGTTGCGAAGAATGAAATCGGATCGCCGCGGATCCTGGAAGAGCGGTTAGGCAAGGCCACGCAGACGACTGCGCGTCTGCTGGAGCGTATCCGTCGCTCCTTGGGCGAGCAGAGGCCGCTGAAGGATTTGCAGAAACGTCTCGTGGCTACCCTTCAGGCCATCAGGCATGACGTAGAGACGGTGCAGAATCGCATCGATCACCGCGTGGAGCAGTGGCCGAAACAGGAAACCGACTATCGTCAGGCCACGCAGATCCTGAAGGACATCGTGGAGCACGTCAAGCAAGCGGAAACCCTCCTGGAGTCAGCGTCTCAGGCTCAGGGGAAGCGGGTTGAAACCGTCGTGAGAAGAAGGGTACGGGGTTCTGGTTCCGGCCGGCTGGCGGCCTGGATCGTGGGCCTCGGCGCGCTCCTGGCCGGCACCTCCGCGGAGGGGGTGGTGGACCTCGCTCGAGGCCCGTCGGTTGATTGGGCCAGCCTTGGCGCCGCCCTCCCCGTTCTGAGCGGACTTGCCGCCCTCGTGGCCCTGGCGCTCCTCGGAACGAGCGCGGGGCCTGGCGCGAGAGGCCGGCGCTGGCTGCGGGTTGGCACGCTCGGGCTCGCGATGACCCTCGGGCTGACGCTGGCCACGTGGGTTGTGGAGACCCTCCCGCCCGAGACGGCAATCATTGGTCCTGTCATGGTGTTCTCCCTGACCCGGGCCCTTCATCTGCTGCCATACGCCCTGGCGCTCGGCGGGGTTGCTGCCGGCCTGTGGGTCCTCCGGCGAGTAGCGCGCGGAGCTCAACAACTCAGCGCCTGGTTCGCGCGCCGGGCGGCCGGCCGCGCGCCGCCCGCTTCTCCCCAAGAACTGACGGCGGGGCAAGCGCCACGAACACTTACGCGCGACCCCATCCTCATCACCCTGGAACAATTCGAGCAGCTCGCCCAACAAGCGGAACCCACCCAGCCCGCGCTTGCGGAGCAGATCCGCCGAGAGGCGGAAGTGTATCGAAGCCAATTAGGGAAAGCCCTGCCCAGCTATTTTGCAGGGATCGAGGCAACCCTGGTCCGGTTCAGGGAGAAGCTCCCCAAGCTCCTGCTCCTCCTCAGCGCGGCATGGCTCGTCGCCGGCCTCCTCGCCGCGGTCGCGTATCTCGCCGGCGCCGAGGCTGCACCCCTCCTCAGCCGCGCTGGCTTCGCGCGACTCAGCCTCGCCGTCGGCGCCGCCCTCACCGCCGCGTTCACGATGGTGCATCAGCCACCCGGCGTTCCCCCGGCCCCGGAGGAGCGCCATGACGGTGAGGCCGGTCAGAGGGCCATGCAATGGCTCAGCGAGGATGACGCCGTGGACTTGGCTGAATCGTCGATCCATGCCTTTGCACCCGTCGGGGCCTTAACGACGGATTACGAGTTTGAGATCAACGGTCACCGCGTCGGGTTCGAGCGCGCCTACGGACCAGGTCTACCGGCTTTGTACCGGATCGGGCCGTTCATCTTCCTCATCTTCCGGAGCGCAAAAGGAGATGAAAAGCGCTTTCACCATGATCCTCCCACGCTCCAGCGGCGAATTGGACAGACCATTGAGCAGTTCCGGGCGCGCCTCGCAGCGCACCTGAAGGATCGTTACCCCAGCACCGCAGGCAATTTCCTCTTCGTCGCGCCCTCATACGCGACGGACCATCCCTTCAATGACTACACCGTAGGAACATTCGCCTCCATGCTCGGGTATGCGGACTACTTCCCAGGCGCGACGGTCGTCGATGCGGGGGCGGAATCGGGGATCCACTCTCGGGGTGGCTTGCGGCTTGGCGCTCGCCACGCGGTGCTGATTGACAAGAAGCGGCCTGTCCTGGAGTTGGCCCGAGCGCTGCTGCTGGCCGACGGGTGGCGTGAGGGTGCGGGGCAGGGCGGCCAGTTCACGATCCGGCACGCCGATTTGACCGACCCGATTGATCTCGCTGCACTCGCGGAGCCTTCCTCGCCTCTCGAACAGGCGACCAGCGCCCTTGTGAGCATTGGGCCTTGGAACAACTATCGCCGTGCTAATGAGATGGCGGTTGACTTCCTAAGCCGGCGACCGAAGATTCAACTGCTCATTAACTCAGGGTATTTCCTTTCACAATTTGGGCAGGTCAACCATCGGCATGTCCGCGCGTTTCACCGCATTCGAGGCATGCTCGAGGACCGAGGGTTCCACGTGCAGCCGTACGAGTACGCCATCGGTCGGTCGACCTCCGGCATCCTCATCGCGACTCGGACGCCGGGAGCCGCGCCACACCCCGCGATTGAGAACGGAAAGACGCCCCCCGCCGCCGCGCCGCCCGCATCAAATCCAGCCGCCGACACCGATGCCCAGCCGCCCGCGCCGGGCGAGGTGAGCCAGCGAGCGTCTCCCCCACACGACCGGCTTGGCGACGCAGCGAAGATCGAGTCTGTCACGCCGATCTTAGGATCCTTGAAGGTGCCGCGCGCGCCTCAGTTCCTGAGCGAAGAAGAGTCAGAACAATATGCCCACGCCGCCCAGGCGCTCTCGTCAAGCCTGCGCGAGGGAGCGATCGGCCCACGGCATCTTGCGTGGGCCCTGGCGCAGCTTCCTGAGGTGAAACGATACGGGATCATGGCCGAGTTGGGTCAACATCTCGGATCGATCCCCTATGCGCAACGACTGGTCATTGGCGATGTGCTGTTTGGTGTCCCGACGTTTCAGGCCTCCATTCGACCCCCACCTGGTGGAGCGACCCTGAAAGCCAACGGAGTAACCGTCAGACTCTTTGGAGGCCGCCTGCGGACCGTTCCGTATCTCGCGACCGCCCGCGTGGACGGAGTGCCTCTTGAGGCCCGCGTGCTCGCCCTCTTCCCAGATGATCAGGAGCTTCGCGTGCTGGAAGCCCAGCCGCTCTCATTGCCGGGGGGACACGTGCCTGGGGCCCTGGCGTATGTCCACTTCTATCTCCGCGGCAAGACCCTCGTCATCGGCGCGATCCAAAGCGATGTCTACAGAGCCTTGCGTCAGGAGGGAACGACCAAATCGCGCTACAGGGACTGGCAGAAGGAGATGCGGTTGGGTCTTGAAGCGTATGCGCGGGGGGTGGGGGTTGAACAAATCGTCAGCCCCACCAGTGAGCAGATTCAACAGCGGTGGCCCCCAGACGTTCAATCAGACGTGGAATCGCCAGGCATCGCGAGGGCATTGGCGGATATCGTCTATGATCAGGACATGCCAGGGTTAGGCTATCACCAGGAGGACCTTCCAGAGCCGATGGCATGGGAGGGCGGGCTCACACTGACCAGGGCGTGGGTGAAGCGACTTGATCCGCTCGTTCACGACCCCCTGCTCGCCCAGTTCCAGCAGGTCCTTAAGGAGGAAGCTCAGGGATCGGCGGCGATATCCCCGTCCAGAAACCTTGAGCCGACTCCTCGCGAGATCGCCACAGAGGGGCTTGATGGGATCAGCGTCAACGAGCCGCCCAACCCCGACGCCGCCAAGGTGCCGTCTGAGGAGTCGCCTGCGGTGAAGCAAACCGCTCAAGTCACGGCGATCCTCGACCAAGCCAACGCGGAGCAGCCGTACCAGCCAAAAGATAAACACTTGCTCGACCTCCCACCCGCGTCTCTTGACTCAGCAATCCGCCACACACGAGTGAACGTTGTCGATCTGATTGACGAGGCCATCAGGGAAGTCTGGCCAGCGATTAAGCGACAGCTTGTCAAAACACCCGAGGATTTTCAGCCTGACCGCATCATCATCGAAATTGGGGGGAGCGTCGCCTACCTGCGTGATCGCGAGGGGAAGATCTACTGGCCAGGTATTGGACACGTGAACGGAGAGCCTGAGTTAGACATTGTCCTCTACCTCCCTGACGAGTGGTCAGATGACTTCTTTAGCGAGTTTGGCGTGATAGACCTGAATCGACGCCAAAGATCCCAGACCCTCACATCGGCCATTGCGAAGAAATTCGAGCTGGTCGGAGTACACCTTCACGTGGATGTGTGTCTCAGACCCATGCCGGTCAGGAAGCTCTTATACCCGCTGTTCCCCGAGTTTCCCTACCATCCTGATAAGTGGTACTTCGCGACCCCTAAGGCCCTCGCCGCGCTGCAAGCAGCCGTGAGCGCCAATGCGAGCGAGCATCGGCACATGGTCTTGCAGAAGTATTTTCAACTGTTTACGGAGGCCAAGGAATTCCCTGACTTTGCTGATCCCTCGTTCACCGTGAAGGCGGTGAGGCGCTTGGTTCAGCTGGCCCAGATGCGGGGCGATTACGAGGAAGCCCAGCAACTGTTCGACCTGATCGTCAAGGTTGTTGATCATAAGGTTACAGCGGAAGATCTCCGCAACCCATTGAAGCAGTCGCTAACGCGCGCTGATCCGGCCTTTAACGAATCCGACATCGAATTCCTTGTTGAGCGCTACGAGACCCAGCGACGCCTTGGCCCTGCCGCGCCGGGCAACATGGGAAATGGCGGGGCGAGGGTGAACCGAACGGAGCGATCGGATCGCGCGCATCGAAGGGGCGGGCATCGCAACGTGATTGGCGATGAGGAGCTGGAGCTTGAGGCACCGTGGAACGCATATGATTACGCGAGCGGCGGCACCCTCGTCCCCGACAGTGAGCGGCGACGGCTGGCTGTCATCGACGATTGGAAGCTCTTGGACCAATTGCAACAGCGGATCAAGACGCTCAAAGATCGTTCCGAGCGGGCCCTCAAGCCAGGTGAGGTGAACCAAGACGAAGCAGGCAAGTTGCGGGCTGAGATCGAGCAATTGGGCGCGGAAGTCAACGGACTTCCGCAAGAACTGCAAGGCCAGGCTGTCGAGGGGGACGCAGCGCCGAAGGAGTCGGCCAAAATCCCTCCTCCACCGATTACGCCGGCGCCCCCACCGGCACCGCCTGAGCCTCCCCGATCGTCCCAGCCTGCTGAGCCAACGCCTCAAGCCGCCACGAGGCCAGGGGACTCCCCTCCACTGAAAGTTGGGATCGATCCCACCGTTGCGACAGGCGATTCGAAGGCGCAGCAGCAGCGGAAGGCCGAGGCGCACAAGCAGTTCCAGCAGGGAGAAGGGCATGAGCAGGCTGGCCGTCTCGAAGAGGCACTCCGCCTGAACAGATACGAAGAGGTTGAAGAGTCTGCGCGCGAGGCGCTCGTGCTCGCGCCGGACCCCTCGATGATCAGAGCGGAGCTGCTCTACAAGTTGGCAGATGCCCTGGTGGAATTGGGGCGGCCCGACGAGGGGCTTCGGTTGTTTGACGAGACCATCGAGGCGCTTGAGGCGCTTGCGAAACGCACGAAACGCCCTGCCGAGCTGAGAGAGATCCAGCGGTTCGCTGCGATCGTGGGCATCACGAAGGCCCAAACCTATTACAGCTTGGATCGCCACAACGAGGCGCGGGCGTCCATCCAGGAGCTGAGACGCTACTCCGCCATCCTCGCTGAGCGGCAGCCCTCGGTGCTGGCCTACGCGCTCATGCTCCAGGGCCACCTGGCCTATGCCGAAGGCGACCTCCAAGGGGCTCGCCGGCTCTATGAGCGGGCGCATGGGGCCGATCCGCATCCGACAATCGATGACGCGCTGGACGTCGTGAAGGGGCGGGTCGCGGAGCAAGCGAACAATGTCGAGGAGGCCATCACGCGATTTCGTCGGGTGCTGGCCCATGGGTGCAGCTTCTTGGGTCCGACGCTGCCCCTTCGGGACACCGAATCGGATGTGCCGATCTTGGTGGCGGCCCTCAAGCAGGCGGGGAAGGCGCGCGTCCGAGAGCTCGAGAAACGAGGCGTGAGCGTTGTGCGAGGACGGCAACTCCTGATCGCCTATCATCCTCCGCTGGGAGAGGCCCTGCGCGCGTTGGGCCGTGTGTATGCCAAGCAGCCGGAGCCGGAGCGCCAGCTGTTGGCGTTTCTCGTGTTGGAAGCGGTCATGCGCCTCAAAGAAGTCGCAGGGCCATCGTCCTCGACGATCCAGCAGCTCTTTGAAGCGATCCGCAGCCGCATCAATCCAGAAACGGCCTCGAATCGGCTGCTCGCTGCCGAGGCCTCTCTGCGCGCCTTCCATCTGGAACAGGCGGGGCAGATCGAGGCTGCGCGACAGGAATATGCGCGGGCCCTTGACGTCAATGCGGAGGACATCGTGAGCCGCTTCGCAGCGGGCCGCGTGGCGTATCTGCGCGGTCGTTATGACGAGGCGGTCCAGTGGCTGACCACCGCGCGGGATACGGCGAAGCGGATGCGGCCAGGCGACCGCCGTTTGCTCATGGATATCTCACGGGTGCTCGGCGTCAGCCTCCTGGAGCTTGACCGTCCGCGAGCGCTGGAGAGCCTGGAGGCGCTGACGGAGGCGTTGACGCTGCTCCAGTCGATCAGGACCGAGCCGCTCGACTGGGCGGCGTACACCGCGTTCCTGAATGATCCGCCAGTCCAGGAGAAATACCTCTTGACCCAGATGGCCGCCGCGCAGCTCCAGCATGCGTTGGACACTGAGGAGCCCCAGGCCTATGAGAAGGTGTTGGAGTTGGGGCGTCGTGCCCGCAGCGTGTATGGGGTGGAGGATCGACAACGGAAAGAGGGGATGGACCGGGCGGTCCTCCGATCCGAAGCGCTCGCCCTCTGGGGACTGAAGCGGTATGAGCCGGCGACGAACAAGATGGAAGACGTGGTGCGGAAGATCGAGGCCGAGTTGAGGGCAGCCAACGAGGGATTGAAACGGCTGGCGCGGGAGGCGGGATCAGCAGCCAACGCGCCACATGAAGCCGAGTTGACGCGCAGGCGCAGGGAGCTGGAACAGGCCCAGGCGCGTGCGCTCGTGACTCGCGGCTCGATCCGATTGTTCAGCGGACAGAGCGGGCAGCTTGAGCTAGGAGTCAGCGATTTGGCGCAGGACCAAACGAAGGGGTGGTTCACCCCTGCGGGGACCGTCGCGATCAAACGATACCTGGCAGAGGCGTTGCTCCGCCTCGGCGATCTCGACGGCGCCAGGCGAGAGATCGGCGAGGCGCTCAGCTTGGCTCAATCGATCAGGCCAGTGGTCGGATGGACCTACGTGGATCTGCTCTTCCTGAGCGGTCGCCTGCACCTCAAAAAGGCGGAATGGAACGAGGCCGCACAGACGTTGCATCAAGCGCTCATCGAGACGCTCCACGGGTATGGCGCGATCGCTCAAGAGCCCGCACCCCCGACGCTGGCAGAGCTTCTCCAGATGACGAGAGGACTCCAGACCCTCACGCCGCGCATCGTCAACTACCTCGTTGAGGGAGGCGAGGGGCTGGCCGTGAGCCTCATCAAGCGCTCGTCCAGCGATGAGGCTGAGCTGACGGCTGCTGTTGAATTGATCGGATGGCTCGATGCGCTGGATCTCTCGGCCGAGCAGCGAGCGCAGCTTGACGCCGTCAGGCCATCGCTCGAAGCGAAACTGGCGCGTACGCGCGAGCAGGCTGAGGAGGATCGGCGAGTTCACGCTCAACTCGTCATGGAGCAACGGACCTCTGCGCTTGGGGCTGATGGGCTCGCAAGAGAGCTTGCAGAGGCGTTGCCTGAAATTCTGAAGCGCTCTGAGCTTGATGCCGAGCTTCGCCAGCAAGCCGAGGCGGTGGTTCACCAAGCGGAGGAGACCGGCCGCGTCACGCCTCCGGAAGGCTGGGCGACCGGGCGCGCGTGGGCATTGGCCCTGGTCTTGCAAGCGGAAACGCCGGCGCCGAAGCTCCTGGTTGAGCGGCTGGCGAAGGCCGCGGCAGAATCTCACGCCAAGCTCTCCCTTCAGACGATCGAGTCCATGACGAGAAAGGCCGAGGCGGCAGAGCTGAAAGGAAATCGCCTCGAGGCACTGGCGACGATGATCAGCGATGGGGCCGTCAGGACGCACCTGGATGAAGCGGTCAAAACGAAGAGTAGGATCGATGAGGCAATGAACGCGGCAATCGACGAGCTCATCCGGTCGCTGCAGGCGGCTCAACCGCAAGCCGCACCACCGAAGGAACCGCGCGGGCGAGGACGACGCACGGGGCGGCGCGGGCCACCAGAAGAGAAAGAGCACTATCTGCCGCCCGAACTCAGGCAGAGTCCGTTGGAGCGGATGTTTGGACATCAGGACCGCCGGTTCCATAGCCAAGGGCCCGGGCGCGTGGAAACAGGTTCGAGCAAGCCGCTTCAGCCGCCGACGGTGATGCTCGATGACGCGGCGACCCTCTCGGTGGATGAAATCGGCGAAAAGGCCAAAGCGCTTGCCGAGCTCCGGCAGCTTGGCATCCCGACGCCTGATGCGCTCGTCCTCACCGTTCAGGCAGCCGCTCACGTCCGGTCCTACCAACAGCAGCTCCAAGAGGGGCTCCGCCAGCTCGAGCAACGGACCGGCACCAAACTTGGTGATGCAGAAGCACCGCTCCTCTTGGCAGTGAGAAGTTCAGCCGACCAAGCATACCCAGGGCTGTTGACCTCGGTGCTGTTCGTGGGCATGACCAGGGATGTCTTGGAAGGTCTGAAGCGTTCCAGGGGAGAGCCGGTGGCTTTCCGGACGTACGCGGCCTGGTTGCGGAGTTGGGCCGTGGGGGTCTTGAAGATGCCTGCACAGTCGTTTGACCGGGCACTCAACAAACCCAGTAGCCCTGAGGAAGTCGCCAACGCGTTCGAGCGCATCATCGCCGAATCCGGCTTCCGCATTCCCGAGGACCCGCACGACCAACTCGTGGCGGCGATTGAAGCTGTCGTCCAGTCAGGTCGCGCTGACGCCGTCAAGAATTTCCGCGTGATACATGGACAGACAGGACCAGCGCCTGTGGCGGTCATCCTGAGCCCAATGCTCAACACGCTGGATGAGGATTCGGGCGTTGGAATGTTCTCAACCCATGATTCTCAAACCGGAGAACCGGGTCTCTTTGGGTCTTTCCGTGTGACCGCCTCCGGTGACGAATTGGTTCAGGGAAGGTCCTTAGTTCCCGTGCAAGAACTTCGAAGCCGGTTCCCCGCAGTTTTCGAGCAGCTCTCAGCGCTCAGGGAACGGATCGTCCAAGCTCGCCATCACGTTCCCCAGGATATTGAGTTTGCCTTCGCGCATGGGCGGGTGCTCATCACACAGGCGCAACCCCAGGTCTTGATGCCGGCAGCCCTCCTCCCTCTGATCGAGCGTCAGGCGAGGGAGGCGGGTGCTTCCACAATTGATCTGATCCCCACGGTCCTTGAGCGGCTCCAGTACTCATCCCCACCGCGGAAGACGATGGTTGGCCGGTTCCGCGACATGGACACCGCGAAACGTCGAGTCATCGTGGGGGATCCCTCCCGGCTCAGTGGCACCGACATGGTGGTGGGGCATCTGGTGTTCACGAGGGAGCGCGCGTTGGCGGCGATCCGCTCGGGCGAACCGATCATCTTCGTGGCCCAAGAGGGCCAACAGGACCTGCTCAAGGAGTTGCTCTCGGCCAACCGCTTGAGCGGCGTTATCCTGTCAGAGGGCGTTGCTCCAGGGACCCATACGCGACAACTGCTCCAATACTTCGACGTTCCAGTCGTCGCCTTCAACCAGTCCTATCCGACCGAGATTGATGAGGGAGCCCTTGTCCGTCATGTGTGGGAGTGGGGGCGCGGCGCGAGGGTTGAGCGTCGAGTTCCAGAAGGCTCCCTCGTCGCTATGGATGGTGCGGAAAAGGTCGTGGTGGCATTCATCCCTGAAGAGTGGCACGCGTTGCGCGAGATGCCGGCGGCTCCAGGTTTTGATCTCCAGGCGCTCAAGGACAGCGTGACGCAAGCGTACGGCGGGACGGACTATCAGACCGTTCTTCAAGCTCATGACCGGTCCTTGTCCGCCGCCCTGACTGCTGACCGAACCTGGCGTTGGCTTCGAACGCACCGACCACAGGCGGTCGAGGAGATCGTAACGGCTGGCAGGAACACGATTGCGCATGGGCTCTCCGCCCATTTCCTGTATGAGCTGCTCCTGGAGAAGGGGAGTCAGCTTGGGAAGTCCGCGCGTCAAGTCGGGCTCGAGATCGTGGAGCAGGCGAAAGACTTGCAGCGCCTGCCGGAGCTGCGTTCTACCCCCTATCGGTTATTGACCAGAGACTTCCGTCCCTCTCTGAATCCAGCGTGGGGGAAGTTTGTGATTCAGTTCTGGGGGAAGGAGTGGGATTTTGACAGCCGCTCCTATAGGAGCTATCTCACCCCTGCGGAGTTAGAGACCCATCAGCTCCCGCCGCTGGGCCAGGCGTACCAGAGATTTCTTGAACCCATTCGCCAGGAAGCGGAACAGGCGAAACGCCAAGTCCAACGTTTCGTTGAGTATCTCCGAGCCAGCGGCGCTGAGGTCCCCTCCCTTCGGCTGTTCGCTGAATGGTTTGATCATACCCATGAGGACGCCCCCAATACCTTCGGCGCCTATGCGGTGGGCGTTGAATTTCTCCCGGACAGATTGCAGGAAGTAGTTCAGCGGCTCCTGGATTTTGAACGGGCGAAGCCATGGCAGGGGGATCCTCGAACGCCATCGGGTGATGGCGAGCGGGACCATGGGGAGCGGGATCGGCATGGGGATCGATTCCGTGGCGCGTGGGAAAACCTTCCGTGGGCCGATCACCACCACCGCTCCGCTGGTCGCCGCGGAGGCGGCGGGGGATGGGCGGTCGGCACGCCTGCTCCCGAACCTTCCAAGCCGGCGCCGGCTCAACAAATCGAACTGGTTTCCGACCCACTGCGCAAGGTCATTCCCGCTGGGATCAAGCACCTGATCCGCGGAACAACATCTGGAAGGCGCCAGATGACCCCAGAGCGATTTCTCGTCTCAGCAGAGAAAGCCCTGCAACGGTTTGCCGACTTGCCCGCCAAGACGAAGACGAACGAAGTGGCGGCCGGCTTGAGAAACCGCTTGCGATATGCGGCAAGGCGCTTCAGGACCGCTGCGCCTTACGGTCGGGTCCAGAGCGCGTTGAAGCAAACGAACGCCTCCGTCCTCTTGGACGACGTCAGCGGGAACGAAGAGAAGGCCACACAGACAGCCACTTCGCTGGGTTGGCTTCTTGAGATCTTTCGCGCGCGCAAAGCGGTGCGGTTACGAGCGCAGTTGCATCCAGTGGAAGGACAGCTTGAGGCGCTCATGGCTCCGTACTTCCCTGGTGTGATCGCGCGACCGGCAACGTTCCGATCGGCTGAGTCCTATCAGGAGACGATCGATAGTCTCGTGGAGAAGTTCACCCTCGGTGGCTCGACGGTGCAGGCGGCGCCCATCCTCGGCGGCTTTCTGGTCTGGTTGCTTGCACCGGACTTGACGGGCGCCCTCGCATTCCTGGTCGGCCTCGGCACAACGATAATGATTGCCGTGGTCGGCGGCAACGGTGGTACGAGCGATTCTCCCGAGGATACCCATGACAAGCTGCCCCGTATCAAATTCACCGCCGGTTCAATGGGCGGGGGGCCGGAGCCGATCACTAGCGTCTTGGTGGTGGGTGCGTTGGCGGAACGCGCAGTGGAGCGGCTACGCGTGGACGGGAAGGTTGATATTCACGTGTCCGAGCTGCGCGATGGGCATGCGATGGCTCACGTCGAGAATCTCAATTCCGAAGATCCTACCGGATCGGTCGAGATCGACCAGCAACCCGTCCTGCAACTTCACCGTCTTCCTGACGCGCTTGCCGGGTTGAAACCGAATGTAGAGGGCGTCAGCGTGCTCATCAAACGTGATGTCCATCGCTCAAGCTCCTTCCTCCTCAATTCTACCCAGCCGCGTGCGAAAAAGCAATCAGCTGTCAAGGCGCTCCCGCTTGCGCTCGCGGTCGCCGTCGGCATGATCCTGCTCGCCGCTGTACCGGTGGAGGCCGCCGTTCGCCACGCCGCGCTTAGCCTCGCGCCGGATTGGGTGACCCTCTCGCTCCTCATGGTCGCCGTCGGCCTCGCCTGGCCCTGGTGGCTGCGGCGACACCGTTGGGGACGATCCTCGTCGCTCAGAGACGGCGAGACGCCGCAGCTCGTTGCCCCCGTTGATCAGGTCAATCTGGAGGATTGGGACCGCGCGCTGGATCAGTTTGATGATCCGCAGGGGTCCTTCGCCGTGGTGGAACGGCAGGCGTTTCTGGCGGCGGCGCGGATGATGTTGCAGGAGGCCGCGCGCCGAACGACCGCCTCCTCAGCGAAAGAGCTGCAGGACATGGTCCTCGCGTGGCACGACAAGCTGGCCCTGATGACGCAACAGCGGGCAAGGGGCGTGTACTGGGGAGACATTGAGGTCTTTTTTGAACGCCTCTCCCGCGCCTGGCAGCGACAGGGGCCGTCGATTCAGTTGGCGGCGCGGGCGTATCGCGGGCTCGTGAAGGGTCAGTGGTTGGTGGACCACAACCATCGCATCGCGTTCTTGCTCATGGCGTATCTCTTGCTCCGCGCAGGGCTCGTGCCTCCCACCCCGACGCCCCGCGTGCTCTACGCCCTCTCTCGCTTAGGAGGTCAGCCGTCACGGCGTGTGGCTCGGTGGCTACGGAGCGAGCAACCTTCGATAGGCGAGCGGTGGGTTCAAGACGTTCATGCCCGATTGATCCAAGGCCGCATTGAGGAATCGCGGGAGCTCCTCCTCGAACTCATCCAGGACCTTGGGAGTCGTTCGGACAAGCGAGGTTCCTTGCTGGTGGATGGCGTGAGCCGTCTTCTTCAAACCTATCCAGAGTTGCATCGGTGGATTCGCTCCACGCTCATTGAGTTCCTCAGGGATCAAAAGGGTGGGTATCGGATCCGGGGATGGATCGAGATCTTGCTGCGCGAGCTCTTGGCCAAGGAATTGGATGCGCGCATCCAATTCGTGGTGGGGGCGCTGGCCGATCGGCCGCCTGAGACCAAAGCCGCTCTTGCGCAAGAGCTCAAGGCCTGGGTGACGGACAAGCGCACCTTCCGGCGGTTCCTTGCCGACCTGTTGTCGGGACGCCAGTTCTTCCGGGGTCGCTTCAGAGACATGCGTTACTCTTCATTGCCTCAACAAGAGCGATGGCGCGCGCTGGACTTGAACCTCATCCAGCTCCTGATCAGGCGAGGCGATCTGAAGCCAAGTCCCTGGTTGAAGGCTGGGGGGGCGTTGGCCTGGGCGTTTGTCTTCCTGTGGGGTTCTCAAGGGGCCTATGGCCAAAGCAACCTGATGGGGTTTGACCGCTATTTTCAGGAAGGGGCGCGCCTGATGAAACGCACAGCCCTCGCCTCTCGCGACTTGGTCCGTGGCGTGAGAATGTTGTACCGTAGCGAGGGATGGCGCGTCGAGATTCATGGCGAATCGCATACCTTCGGAGAGCTGAAAGGGAGCGTCTACGCAGGAGCCGCGTGGCAACTGGGGCATTGGACTGGAGATCCGGAAAACGCGGTGAAGTTCCTGGCCCTGCTTGGGAACGGTTACGACATCGAGCGTGCCATCCGGAAGATTTGGAAGGACACGCCTCCGACCATCCCGCCAAGCGGCGGCTCCTTTCCTGGAGCTCCACGCGGAACATTACCAACGGCAAAATTCCATGGGCCGGGGAACGCGTTGATGGATCGACCCCAGGCTGAGCCGTCCTGGCCCCGACCCCCAGCGGGTCGCACCATCGAGGACGTGGAGCCTGGCATAAAGTCGAATCATGTTGCGGAACGCTTCAACTAAGCCACTAAGCCACTAATAAAAAATTGCTTGACAATGTTTTTGAAATCTATTATTATGTGTTTAATATTAGGATGGTCGTGGCGCGGTAACCGTAGCAGGCAGCAAGCCATGAACATCGTGAAAAAGACGGGCGGGCCTCTTGGCATCGGGCTATACGCCCTCCTTTTTTTCAGCCTCGCGAAGGTAGCGCTTCCTGCCCCGTCCCCCTCATCTTCCTCCTCGGTGCCTTCCCTTCGAGCCGCTGATGTGTTTATCCCTCCAGAGATCGGAAGCATCGCGCAAGTCTACGAAGCGCCCACCGCGGATCCCTCCGCCAAACTCCTGATCGTGATCCAAGATACCCACGTGAACTATGAGGCGCAGAAGCATCTTGCCGATATCCTCGACTGGCTCGTCTCGCGCTACGGCATCCGGCTCATCCTTGTGGAGGGAGGAGAAGGAGACGTCAGCCTCTCCCACCTGCGTAGCCGAGGCTCTCGAGCGGTGCGGCAGCAGGTGGCGGAGGAGCGTCTGCGTTCCGGCTTCCTCTCCGGGGAGGAGTATCTGGACATCGTCTCAGACGATCCCCTGATCCTCTGGGGCGTTGATGACCCCACCCTCTACGACGCGCATCTGAAGGTGTTTCTCGACGTGGAGCGGGTACCCGAAGCGGTCGGGCGCGATCTCGGTCAGCTTCGCCAGATGCTTGAGCGCGTTCGGGCGCAGGCGCCCAATGAGGCCCTGCGGAGGTTTGAAACGATCCAGGCCCGGTTCGACGCCGGGAAGCTGGGGTTTGGCGAGTACCTGGACTCCCTGCTTGGCGAGAGCAAGCGACTTGGCGTGGCGATTGCCACCTATCCGAATCTTCAGCGCTTGGTGACCGCTTCGGAATGGGAAGCGCAGATGGATGTGAAGCAGGTGGAGGAGGAGCAGCGTCAGATCATGGAACGCCTGCGCCCGCAAGCCACCGAGCAGGAGTGGGCCACCCTCAGGGCTACCGCGGACAAACTGCGCGCCGGGGAGATCGGATCCGTCACCTTCTACACGCAACTGGAGGCGCTCGCGCAGCAGGCCCACCTTGCCCTCGCCGATTTCCCGCACCTCGTTCACTATATTCGCTACCTGCGGCTCAAGGCTGACCTTGAGCCGAGGCCGTTGTGGTTTGAGTTGGGCGAGGTGCAGCGGCAGCTCAAGTGGCGGCTGGCGAGTTCCGCGAGCGAGGCGGCGCTCACCTCGCTGGCTGACCGGGTCGCGTTCTGTGAGCGATTGGCGGCGTTGGAGTGGACCCCGGCGGACTACCAGGCCTACCGGGAGCAACCGGATCAGATTCGGGTCACCCAGTGGCTGCCGGCGCTGCGAGGGCACGCCGCGCGGGTGGGGGTGGCGTTTGACTGGGCGGGCGACGGCACGGCGCTTGAGGCGCATCTGGCGCGCGCGGTGCGCTTCTATACCATCGCCCACGCGCGCGACGCCGAGCTGGCTCGACGCGCGCTTTCGAAGATGGAGGCCGACGGAGAGCGGATGGCCGCGCTGATTGCCGGGGGATTCCATACCGGCGACCTGATCGAGCGGCTGACGAAGCAGCAGGCGCAGCTTGTGGTGGTCACGCCGTTGACGGGGCAGGGCGGCCCTGACGAAGCCGACAAGACCCGCTATGCCACGATCCTCAAGGCCAAGTATGCGCAGTGGAGGGTTTCTGCGCGCCGTGGCCAAGCCGATTAAGAGGATGAAGACTCATAACGTTCGCTTCGCAAAAGTCCGGTGGATTCGCTGGATGCAATCTCGGATCGTCTGTGCGACGATCGCGGTCAGCGTCTCACCGGCGATGGCCGTTCCCTCCGCGTTTGCCTGGGGGCAGGCCAGTGAGCTCCGTCCTCTCCCGACCGCTCTCACCGGCATGGGAAGAGATCTCGCCAAGGACATGCTCCAGAGGACCTTCGGGGCGGATGATCGCTTCCCCGAACGCGTCTTTCAGCAAACAGGGGTGGTGTTGATCGACCGGCGGGTCGCTGAGCGCGATCCGGGTTTGCCGCTGGGCATCGAGAACTACCTGCAGCAAGTGGCCGATCATCTGGGTCTGCCGGAAGAGGAAGGGCAGGTGCCTGAAGCTGAACAGGAGACGCCTCCTGAGCAAGAAGGCGGACGCTTAACGTTTGAAGAGATTGCCCAGAAGATCGTATCCGCTCGCAACCTCTATGAACGGCTCGGGGTAGCTCCTGGAGCGACATCGGCTGAGATCAAACATGCCTTCCGGACCCGGCTGAAGGTGGTCCATCCCGACAGAAACCGCGGTTCTTGGGACTCAGCCGGTGAGGCGACAAGGCTTTTGAGTGAAGCCTACGAGGCCCTCTCGCATCCTGCTCGTCGTGCCGCCTCCTATGAAGGGGCTCGATTGCGCCTGGCCGCTCAAAAAGCCACCACCAAGCTGGGGTGGTACGATCCAGACGCAAAGACGCTCGAGGAAGCCATCCAAGAACTCCACCGTTTGAGTCAGCGCGTCCACCAGTTTACAGAACAGTCGTTGATACCGGCTGAGCATGACGTGCTGCGGCTTGACCCGGAGTGGTTCACCGGTGGCGTCGTCTATGGGATGGATCGTGCCAGCGTGCTCAAGCAGCTTGAGAGCGCCAACCCTCTACTACTGGCGAGATTCAGATCCCAACTGCCCAGTCCCCGCGAGGAACAGCTCGCCACCACCTCCACACTGAAGGGACTGAAGGGTGGCGTTCCGTTTACCCCGCGGCCCGATCTCCTCTCGCTAGATACCACACGACCCCCTCAGCCTGCGCCAACACGGCCACCGGTTCCGGCTGTGACGGTGCCGACTGGTCAAGCGCCACTCCAGCCAGCCATCACGGCCAAGCGGGCCACCGATCCGGATGCGGATTCGGCGTTCATGGATCGCTTCTTCCAGACCTTGTCACCCGATCAAATTCAAGACATGTCGGATCCCGACAGGCAGGCCTTAGCGACTCTGATGCGAGCGCGTCGTCAAGATGGACTCAGGCCGCCCAGCATTGGCGCTGAGCAATACGAGCTGGCCGAGCAGTCGTTGGAGGCGGGTCAAGTGCAAGAGGGAGTCCCTCGATTTGTAGGCCTCCCTCTTCGTGTTCGGCTGATCGCCCTGCCTCATGACGCGACTCGCTTTCCGGCCAGCCAGGCTGAGCTGGAGCGGGGACAGGGGAGCCTGGCTGCGTGGACGAGCTACGAGCGTGACCCGAGCGGCAACCTGATCGCGGTCGTTCTCAATCTGCCGAAAGCCAGTGTTGAGGCATTTGGCCGTTTGCAGCCTGCGGAGCATCAGCCAGAACCCATCGGTTGGTATTTGACACCATTTTTGCGACGGGGGGTGGCGCGGCAGGCGTTCATGCAAGCCGTGGCGCATGAGCTTGCGGAGTCTGTCCTGGACCTGCCGCACTGGCGAGCCGTGCTCTTCGAGCGGCCGTATGGCGTGGTGACCGGGATCCAAGACATCGACGCCGCTGGACAACCAATCGCCGTCTCCTTTGATCACACGGTTGCGCCGACAGCCAGACAACTCAGAGATCTGCAGGACGCCGTCGCCACAGGAGACACGGTGTTTGTGCTTCGGTTCCTCAGAGAGTTTGAACCTACTCTTCCTCAAGCGGAACGTGACGCCAGGCGGACCGTTCAGGATCACGCAATCACGATGGGCGTGGCGCAAAGTTTGCAGACCGCCGCAGAGGCCGTGCTGCGAGCCGCGGCCCGCGCAGACAGGCTCACGAGCCGGTCGCTGACGCAAGCGGCGATTGAGCTCAACGATCCGGCCGTAGCCACTAAGCTGCTCCAATCTTCCGATCCCACGCTGAGCGCCGCCGGGCTTGCGGCGCATCTTTCGATGTTCATCAGCCGGGATGTGTCGGTTCTCGGTCCATTGAGGCAGGCCGTCACGCTCGTGGGCAATCTTGCGCAGCTTGTGGTTCGGGTGGGGGTCGGCAGTCAGGAAGCGGTGGTGCAGGTGAATGAGGAAGCGCTTCGGCAAGGCCTGCAGAGGTTCTTCGAGGCATTTGCGACGCATCTTGAACAGCATGGCGTGTCTGCTGCAGAAGATCGAGACAGGCATCTTCAGACGCTGCGGGGTCAGTGGGAAGGCATCCTCCCGCATCTGCCGGCAGCGATCCGAGGTCAGGATGTGCTGTGGCTTGAGCCAGGCTATCGCGATGCCGCCAGGCAGCGGTTCGACCAGCTTCTCGCCTATGTGACCCTCAGCAAGACGCCTGATGCGGACCGGGTGCTGGTGGTTCGGCTGGAAGGCGCTGAGGCTCCTGATGCCTACCGCGACTCGCTTGAGCAGATGGCCCAAGAGGATGCGCGCGCTGAGTCACCTCGCGTGAAGAAGGTCGACCTGGGTCTTGTGGCGGGAGTCGCCACGGCCCTCCTTGAGCAGCCATTCCGCTTCGCGGCGTACGAGGTCCAGACCGGTTTCTGGAACGAGCTCAAAGCGACGAAAGGCCACATTCCTGCAGTCGGTCAACCCGTTCCACCTGCTCCGACACCGAGCGCCCCGGCTCCCAGGCGGCTGCTTCCTCGCGTGCTTGCGGGTCTTGCTGCCGGCGTGGTGAGTGGAGTGACGGTCTTTGGGATCGTCTCGCTCTGGATCGGCGCAATCGGCGCAGGTGTGAGTGCTATGTGGATCGGCGCGACGGTTGGCCTGGCGGTCTTTGCAGGCGTCGTCCTGGCGCCACCGATCTTGCGGACGCTCAGGCTCGGTTCGATCCGTCGGCAGATTCTGTTGGGCGCCGAGGCGCAGTTGAGAGGCAACTGGGAAGCGGAGCTTGGCCGGCTCATCTACGAGAATCAGGACGACGCCGTGCGGCTCCTGAATATGCTGCGCACGGGCCGGGTGATTAGCGATGAGCTGCATGGAGACTTGCAGCGGGATCTGGACGGGTTCCTCACGGCCATCCTCAGTGTGTGGCAGGAGGTGCGTGTTGCGGCTGCTGGAAACGTCCAGTTCGCCGAGCAGGTGAAACCGTTTGAGCATGTGCCGGACTTTGCCAGTCCAGACGGGCGATTCAACGTGTATGGGTCATTCGGACCGCTGGAGGGAAGCGTCAAGGGCCTCAGGGATGTGGAAGCGAAGCGTGGGCGCCTGCGTTCTTCTGAAGGGCTGTTCCGTGACGCGGTCACCCGGCCTCTCATCGGCGAACCGACGGGAGGGCTCCAAGGTTTGAGTCGCGGAGGGGAGATCCCCAATCTGGGGATGGGCGAGGAACGATACGAGACCCTCCGCGGCCTGATCGATTATCAGAACGATTTCCACTCGGCATGGTACCGGCAGCAGCGGGACGTCAGGACCCGGATGCTGTGGGTGGATCTCGGCTACGCGATCCTGAAGCGGCTTCGCCTCCTTTCGCTTGTGCAAGCGCTGGCAGCCCTTCCCTTTGTGCGGGACGCTGTGCGGGTCGCGGTGGCCGATTGGACGGCGCTCCAGTACGACCTTGCGTACGAAGATCCCAGCGAAGGGAATCGCAAGAGCATCGCCCTTGGGGTGATGGGCCCTCCGCTCCTCAAGGCGCAGCAGGTCAGGCTGCGGACCGGCCGCGATCCGTATGAGCTGCGGCTCCTCCCCTCGCTGGTCGAATATCTGTATGGCATTGAGGTCCCACTCAACCTGCGAGCGGCGGCAGGTGAGATCCCACAACCCCTGCTCCCTCGTGAGAATCTCGCGTTGCGGGTGTTCAGCGCTGAGGGCGTGGATGAGTTCTCCCTCTTTCACTTCTTGACCTCGCAGGGCAATCATCGTCTCGCCCTCGAGTTTCTCCGCAACGCCGACTATCGGCCGGATTTGGATGAATTCCAGCGGCGACGCACGACCCCCCCCGACTGGGATTTCTCAACCGCAGAGAAATTTGGGGCCCTCGAGAGCGTGACGGGCGCCATCGCCGGGCAGTTGGCTGGCCTGGATGGTGCGCTCAGAGAGCATCCCGGGCTGACCGCCCTCGTTTCCTCGCTCTCAGGGACTGCTGCCGGGGAGGGACTGCTCAACGTGCTGCAGGGTCTCTCGAAGGCGGCCAGAAGCGGTGCAGAGTTCGTTCGCCGCCATCCGGGGTCTCCTACGGCGGCCTTCACGACGGAAATTGAAGGGTACTGGCGGCTCCTGCCCGAGTCGCTTCAGAACCTGCTGCGCTCCCGGGAGGTGCGTGAGCATCCAGGCCTGCTCCGACGGGCCATGCACGAGGTCATGGGCGGGATCCTCAGCGGCTCCTTGGTTCCCCTACGCGATTCAGAGGAGGCTCGTCAGGAGTTTTGGCTTGCCTCGCAGATCGAGTTCAACGCGCTCTATCAGGAACGCCTCAGCCGCGCCGGCGATCCAACCCCTGAGGATCTGCAAGCGGCCGGCCGGGGAATCGCCACGGCGATCAGGGACTCCCTCCAATATCAGGAAGCCGCCACCCGCTTTGTGTTTCTGAAATACCTCTCGAAAGAGGACGTGGAGGACCTCTTCAGCTCGCTGGAGGGGCGCCGGCGCTTCGTGAGAGTGCTCACGATCCTCTGGCGCAAGCACGGGGACCTCGCGCCGCATCCGCATGAGATCCAGATCCCTGAGCCATTCGCTCGACACTTCCGCGTGCTCGAAGTGCCGGCGGAGAACTCGACAATCCTGCTCGTCGGCCACACGCCGCTCACCCCCTCGCTGGCCGGGGAGCTGCGCAGCTTCCAGCGCTGGGTTTCGCATGACTTCCAGGGGCGGTTGCGGCTGACGGACGGAGCAGGGAGGACGCTCAACCCGTTTGCCGAGCCGGGGACGCGAGACGCCGTGAACCTCGATCGCCGATGGATCCATACGCTTCGCACCCTTCTCCTCGGCGGCGTGATCGCGCTGGTGCGTCGGGAGGGGCTGGGGCTCCACTGGGTGCGGTACCGGCTCAACTACCCGATCGAGCTGCTTCAGGACGATGCGACACGGCCGGTGGAAGGGGGGGCTCGCTCGGCGCTGGTCCGGTCGCTCTCAGCGGCGCAGCTCGCCCGGCTCATCCGCGGGGAGGAGGTGGCGGTCGGCGGGATGACGATTCGAGCGCGGCTGAAGATTCCCCTCTACCTCGATCAAATGAGCGAGGCGCGGTACCAGGCGCTGGGGTTTGACGCCGCTACCACCCCGATGATGATTCCGTTCACGTACCTCCAGGAGCGCTTGCAGCAGCCCGAAGCGGTGCAGGCCGTCAACGAGCTTGGCGAATCGATGGCGCTGGACCGGCTGTCAGACGATGAGCTCCGCGTCCTGTTGAACCATCGATGGGTCGACCGGCGGACGGAGGTGACGCTCCAGGTGCTGGACGTGCTGCCGTCGGGGGTTTCGTTGCGGGCCACATACCGACGGCGGGAACAGGATTCGCGCTCGCCGCTGGTGGAACTGGAAGGCCGGATGACGCGCCAGGAGGCGCTTGCGCTGTTGAGAGGGGAACGGCCATCGGTCCCTCTCACATGGTATGACGCGGACAGCGGAGTCGTCAGTCGCCGGCAAGATATTGAGCCGATCACGCAGGATCAGCTCTGGGAATTGCTCACCGGCCGGTCGGTGTCTCATACCGATACGCGTTTCACCGTGCAGATGGGCATCAACCTCGCTACCGCCGATCGGGCTCAGCGCGCCCGGTTGGTTGACGGCGAGTACGTGACGATCAGCGGGATGCGTCTCTCGACGAAGCCGGACCTCGAGCCAGACCGGGTCATCGCCATCAGCCGCGAGCCAGTGTCCGTGGTGACGCAATGGACCACACAGTTCCCGGTCACCATCGTCAATCGTGACACCGGGGAAGTCCTTGAGCGGGCGCGGGCCAAGTCGGTGCTGGAGGGGATGGACCGCGAGCAGCTTCTGGCGCTGGCCAATGGCGAGGAGGTGCGGCTGGATCAGGAGGGGGTGGCCGGCCGCTACGCGATCGTCGATAACCCCCTTTCCCCAGAGGCCTGGAGCCAGTACTGGGTGCGCCGCGAGGTGGTCGAGCCCGCCTTAGCCCAGGCGTTTGAGGTTGTCCGTGATCAGCTTGCTTCGGTTCGCCAAGGCGCTCAAGGCCTGACCGAGGAAGCGCTCAAGCAAGCCCGTGAGTTGGTCGGGCAGCAAGTGGCCGAAGGCGTGCAAACCGGAATCGAGGCCGCCAAGTTCGTGCGCAAGACCGTGTTGACTGAAGGCTTCACGATCCTGCCTGATTCGGCGTTCTACGACCTGCTGAGCCGCCTGTCCGGGTTGGTGCCTGGGATTGACATGACGGACGAAGGGGTCCAGGTCAGGCTGGGCGAAGCCGCCGGGGGGCCGCAGGGGTTTGCGGCGACGATCCTCACCAAGGCATTGTCGGATACGGAGGCGGCGATCAAGATCGGCACGCTGCTCGATGAGTTCTACCGCCAGCGGCCGGGCTGGTCCACGCGGTTGCCGGCGATGCTTGAGGCAAGCGCCCGGGCGGAGTTGTACGGGGAGCCGATGCCGATTGAGATGGTCAAGGAATCACAGGCCGGCACGATCTACCGCCGGCGGGTGGAGCGCGGCGGCGGCCAGGCCCACATGGCCGCAGGCCCGGTTGTCGCGGCGACCCCGGATTGGCAGTTCGCCGCGTTTTTCTACGGCGCCCAACAGCCACTCAGGACGCAGGCGCAGCGAGACCCGAACAAGCGGCTCTGGTTGGCAGACGTCCTCGCCGGCGAGCATCCGCAGAAATACGGCGTGATGTGGTGGTTTAACGAGCCGTTCACCCAGTTGCGCTGGCATCCCCAGAACCAGGCCATGCCGGATTTCGAGCTGACGAACCTCTTCGAGGTCAACTGGAGACTTCGCGCAAGCCGCATGATGGGTCGTGGCGAAACCGAAGTGGCCGATACGCACGGCAACTACGACGGCGCCAAGGCGGAGCGGTGGCTGGCGGGGCTTGCGGGAATCATCCGCAACGCCCCCTCGATGACCGAGGTCTGGACCGAGCTCAAACTGTATCTCTTTAACAAGGATCGCGAGATTCGCCAGTATCGCTTCCATCTGCGCACAGGCCGCGAGCTCCTGGTGCGAGCTGTGGCAAGGGGCTTCCGGATGTCACGGGAGTACCTGCCGAAGGGCGATGTCTATAATCCGAACACCAGCCGCACGGCGGAACTCACCGTGCAATCCACTCAGGGTGCCGTGTCAGCGATCGTTCCGGTCGCGCTGGGGATCGTGCGGCAATCCCCTGAGCAATTGGCGGCGATCCGCGACCATCTCGACAGCGGCCACACGGTGGTGGTGCCTGAAGGGTACGCAAAGCCCATCGCTGATGCCCTCAGGGACCTCTTTGGGATGGATGCCGGCGATCGCCTGGTTGAGCTGAACCATTTCACCGCCCTGGCCGAGCAGTTCGGCATGGAGGTTCCGGAGTCTCTCGTGCTCTCCCACTATGTGGATGTCCCCTCGCGGCAGGCGCTGGGGAATGCGCTCGACAGCCTGTCGGCGTTTCGCCGATGGCTGACCCGGCATCGGATGTACGGCGTTGTGGTGCACAATCTCATGCCGATCCTGCGGCCGCGGGCGCTCTTCTTTGCCGGTCCGCGCTGGCCGTTCGTCAATATGGCGGTGGAGCGCGGCCTCCATCCGACCGATGACCTCACCTATGAAGACTTCTTTTTCACCAGGCTGATGGCCCGCCTGTATCTGTGGCTGGCCGTCCCGCGCGACCGGCGGCCAAGCTTCCAGCAGATCCTCTTCGCCTGGGACTTCGTTCGGCACATTGAAGCGACGTTGCAGAACACCAACCCCGCCGCCGGCGATCTGCTGCCCTGGACAGTTGCCTCCACCCTGCCTCGCTTCATCTACGGAGGGATTGACGGAGCGGATGAAGCCCGGCGCGACGGCGTCGAGGAGGCCCTCCAGCGAACCTATCCCCTCGAGACGACGGCGACCGCCATGTACGGCTACCTCGTCCAGCGGCACATCGGCCTGCTCCAGCGCGCCGAGAACGGCAGGGTGGCGGCTCCCCGCTTGTGCGTGGTGGTCCCGCCTGAAGCCATGGGGCAGATGGCCGATCATCTGAGGCGGCTTCCGGGCGATGTGACATGGATCTTGCGCAATAGAGAGGTATCGTCGGCGTCTCGCCGGCGCGATCGCAATCCCAAACACGCCGCCGACTTTGAGCTCAGCGCCGAGCGCGTGGCGGCTGAGATTTTGAGCGAGTGGGATGAGCGCAGGGCTTCGGTGTTGGCGGCGCTTCCAGGGGGCATCATCCCAGAGGGGATCAGGAATCTGGCCGAGCGGACGGCCGGGGGCGCGACGTCGGCGATGCAGCTTGCCGAAGGGATGCTGGGCGTGGATCGCAAGCAGGTGGCGGATGACGCGATGATCGTCGCGCGGATTCTCATCCATGCCAGCGACGCTGAGCTCGTGGGAGCGACGTACCGGCAGCGGCTGCTGGATGAGCTTCGGCGAGGGGTGTTTGGGGCCGACCACATCCGCCAGATCCTGGCGACGGATAAGCTGCTGCTTTCCCAAGGTGGCGATCCGTTTCGCGAGCTGAATGAGCTGGCGACCCAGCCCCAGCGGCTGTATCGGATCACCCGCATGCTCAAAGCGCAACTGGAGCAGGAGCTGAAGGCGGTGAGGGCGCCTGCGCAAGGGCCACAAGCGCTCAACCACCGTGAGATCCAGCCTGCCAGGAACGAACACAAGATTCATCTCTATACGGCAGGCAGTTTTCAGCGAGAAGCACCTGAGCAGATCGGTGTCCTAGCGAGACCCCTGAAGGCCGAAGGGGAGAGGCGGGCGGCGGACGAGCGGGCAAGAGCGCAAGCGGAAGGGAGAAAACCTGCGCAACAGCCTGCACCGGGGCTGCTCATCTCAGACACGTTGTTCCGGGAGCGGGACTTGGGGCCTGCGGTGACCCGCGTCGATACCTTGCCAACAGCCCAACAGGCAGTCCTGGATCTCAAGGGCGTGGATGGCCGGCGACTGTGGAGCGACTACCGACGAGCCTATGATCGGCTCGAGCCGTTTCTCGGCCTGCTCGTGTCGGAGGCCCTGAAGGCCCAATCGCGCCTCAGCGATGAGTTGCTGGATCGCATGCGGCGCCTCTATCAGGAGGCCGCCGCGTCCCAGCCGTTGCCGGAAGAAGGCGAAGACGCTCCAATCTGGCGACAGTTTCTCGGCAACTTCCAGGGATTCCTCGGGCAGGCGCAACGAGTCGGTCAGGAAATCCCCATCACCCTTCAGATCAATCCAGAGCCTGGGGCGCCAGCCTTTCAGCTCAGCGGCGGACGAGTGATTATCGCGCTGCCGGCGTGGTTCATGGCCCAGGCCGCCCTGACGGATTCAGACCTCTACACCGACCTGCGTCGAATGGTCAGCCTCTACCGCGACGGACGGTTGGATGACGGCACGATCTTGGGGGGGTTGAGCGATTACCTGTTGAAGGCCCCTGAGGAGCGAACAGGAGATGTCGTGCGCCTCATCAGAATGGCGGCGCTCTATGAGTGGATTGAGAAGGAGTATCTCTCCCGGGGCGACGTGCACCTGGTGCTCGATCCACGGGATGCGGAGCTCTTCCGCGGGCTGGCGGAGTTTGGTCTGGCCCGTGAAGCCCTGGCTGATCCGCTCCATTTCCAGGTGAGCCCCGCGCGCGCCTTCCAGAATGCCACCCCGAGCCTTGTGGGCAGGATCGTCGCTCAACATCACGTCAAGCAGGAGCTTTCTGAGGTGCTCGTTCAACACGCGCGAAAGCCCGCCTGGTTCGTCGACGCCACGCTCAAACTCCTCTACCTTGGCCTCTCGCTCCTCCTCGCCTACACCACCTATCTCACAGGGAGCCAACTCGTCCCCACGTACACACACTCCGCTGCGGGGACGATTCTTCTCATCTCGGCGGTGATCCTCCAAGCCGGGCTCTTCCTACGGATGTCACGGCCTATCGTCAGACGGTGGAACAGCGCGGTTCGCCGGACCGATATGGCGCTGGATCGATGGTGGGCGGGTCAGCCTTCTTCCGCGCAAGCCCCAACGGTGACCGCTCCTCCAGCGGCACCACAAGCTGCGCAGCCTGCTGCACAACCTGCGGTTCCATGGCGGGTCCAGGTTCTTCGCGAAGCGAAAACGATCGCCATCATCAGCATCGCGATCATAGCTGGCGCCTTCGGCCTCTATCTGCTGTACCTGTGGTTGTTCCCCCTCGTCAGCCCACACCTTCCTGATTTCCTCAACATCTTTGACAGCGCCGCCGATGCGACCAGGAACGTCGCGATCCCTCTCCCTGGCGCTGATGCCATCCAGGCGTTGCAGGTGGGGCCGCCGGCCGTGCCCGAAGGGATGGGGGCCGCCCTGGTCATGGGGTCGGTCCTCTCCTTCAACCCCTCGACGGTTTCCACCACGCAGCCCTCGCGGATATCCGTCGGATTGACGGAGGAAGAGCATCAGGCCTTCATCGCGCGGTATCCTGAGCTCGACGCGCTGTCGCTGTACGGGTATCTGGAGCGCTACGACGACGCCGCCGTCGCGGGCAAGCGCGTCCTGGTGCGGGTCGACTATAACGTGCCCTTCAGCGACGCCGGGAAGACGATCAGCGACGACGCCAGGATCGTGGCCTCCGTGCCGGTGATCTGGCGGCTCGTCCAGGCCGGCGCCAAGGTGATCATCGCCAGCCATCAGGAGCAGGACGGCAGCTCCTGGAGCATGAAGGCTCAGGCCCAGCGGCTGGAAGATCTCCTCGGTCAGCGCGTCATGCTGTCTGATGATGCGCAGGTTGTCGGCGAGCCGACGCGGCTGGCCGTCCGCAAGATGCAGTCTGGGCAAGTTCTGATGCTTGAGAACACGCGCTTTCGCAGCGCAGAGGAATCAGGCGGCAGCCAGAACTATGCGAAGGGATTCGCGGACCTCGCCGACATCTACGTGAACGACGCCTTCGGGGCGGCCCATCGGGGCGCGCATGCCTCGGTGGGGAAGGTGGCCATCGAGATGGCCCAGCAGATGGTCAAGACCACCTTGTTAGGGTTCTTGATGGAGAAGGAGATCCTCGCCCTGAGCGCGGCGCGCACCGAGGCGGATGTCGTCGTGATGGGCGGGGCGAAGATCGGGGACAAGATCGGCGTGATGAACGCGATCGCGCAGCGGGCCATCGCGGAAGGACGCCCCCTGACGATTCTGGTCGGCGGCGGCCTGGCCAACACGCTGAGAGTGGCGGAAGGCAAAGAGGTCGGCCGGTCGCTGAGCGAGAAGGAGCAGGACGCCCTGCAGAGCGCCACGGACGTGCTGCGGTTGCATCGCGAAGGGAAGATTCGCTTGGTGCAACCGGTCGATTTCGTCGTCTTCACCGATTCGGAGAGGACGCAAACCGCGGTGCGGGGCGCCGATCAGATTCTCCCCACCGATGATCTTCGTGACATCGGGCCGGAGACGCGGAAGCTCTTCGCAGAACATCTCACGCATGCCACGCTGGCGGTTTGGAACGGTCCGATGGGGCAATTTGAGGATCCGCGATTCCAGGAGGGGACCAGGGCTCTTGCGCAGGCGATGTTGTTAGCCGAGCAATCGGTCATTGGTGGTGGCGATTCTGCGGCGGCCATCGAGCAATTCGGGCTGATCGATCAATTTACCAGCAGTGTTGCGCTCAAACATGTCTCCAGCGGAGGCGGCGCGTCGCTCAACTTGCTGGCGCGGGGTCTGGACGGCACGGATGCGATCGTAGCCTTGCTGGAGGCGCAGGTGACCAAGCAGCGGCTCCTGCTTGAAGGAAAGAAGCCTGGCGCGCAACCGAGGCACGTGGAGCTCCCGGCGATTGTGGGGTATGAGGACGCCAGCCAGGTGCAGGAGCTGCTGGACCGGCTGTTCGTCCGTCGGCCAGGACAGGAGCTCGATGAAGCGGCCGGCCTCGAGATGAGCGTGAATCGGGAAGGAACCGGCCTGGACTTCGGTCCTGGCACGGTCGTTACCAACGTGCAAGACCGGACGGTGCAAAACCTGAAACCAGTTCTCGCCACGACTCAGAAAGACGCCGTGACCGCAGGTGAGGAAGGCAAGCGGGTCGCCTACCGGATGTATCGAGGCGTCTACGCCAGTCAGAAAGACCGCATGAGGGCGGAGGCGTGGGGCTTACGGCACGACGTCACAATGCTTATTGGCGAGCCGATCACCGATCCCAGCGGTCTTGTCGAGTACATCAAGACGTTCGGGCACGAGCATCCGCTCGTGTTTGGGCGAAGATCAAAATATCCAGAACTGTATGAGTACCAAGCCGGGGAAGGGCTGGCGATCCTGTGGCAGCCTCGACTTCGGGCTCTGGTGACGGACGTGACAGTCGTGCGCGTGCAGGCCGGAGATCATCTGGTCATTCCACCCGGCTGGTCGCACATCACGGTGAAACTGAGCGATGAGCCGCTCGTGATGACCAATTGGGTCGCGAACGACTTCGAGTCGATCTACGAAACCGTCAAGGAGCTTGGAGGCGGTCCGGTGTTCGCGCTCAAAGTCGGAGAGCGAGGGGTGAAGCTCAAGCTCAATTCGCAGTGGGGACGCCTCACCCGCATCGAATGGGCCAGGCCGGCGGCGTCGGTGCCGCTGTTTGGCCTTGCGCGCGGCAAGCCGATGTATGAACTGATCCGGGACCCGGACCCGGAACACCTGCTGTTCCTGAAGGACCCTGAGCGGACCGGCTGGAAGTCGCGCTATCAACAAGCATTCGACGAGGCGATTGAACCGGATCGGAGTCGGCTTGAAGCAGGACTCGAAGGCGCGTCGTCATTCCTCCATCACGTTGCCGTGGCCGTGGCAGCGCTCTCGATGGGGACGAGGGCAGGGAGATGGCTTGCCGAACGAATGTTGCCGGCGGAGACCGTGCAGAAAAGGGTGGACAACTATCAGCGGATGTACGAGGACGCCAAGGTTCACGTCCAGGAGCTGATCGCCCAGTACCTGCCCCTGGTGCCGGAGCCGATTCGCAACACCGTCAGCGGGATCGCCAAGAAGGTCCTGATCACGCGAGACCGCCCGAATGAGTTTGATCGGCGCATCGACGCCCTCCAGCTAGACCTCACGAATGTCATTGTCGTGCTCGAGGCGGCCAGTGTGGTGGTGGATGCGCTCAACACGCTCAAGAGCCGATGGCAGCCAGAAGCGGCAAAGGCACTCGAACTGCCAGAACGGGGGGAGCGCGTGCTGGAGTGGGTCGAAGGGATGGCCAAGACCTATCATCCCGCCAAACTGCGCGACGTGGCGAAGGACCTGCTCAAGATCGTCGATGGCAAGCTCAACCTCAAAGTAAGCGGAAAAGTATTCACCATCCCGTTGTTCGGCGCCCAACCGCCCCAGTGGATCCGTCAACTGGCCGCCTTGCTTCAGACGGCTGCAGACAAAGCCGAGCAGGCAGGGTCGGCGGTTGATTATGGGGTCGGAGAAAGTGGGCGAGCGAAGGAGCTGCTTGAACAGTTGCGCAGGCAGGCTGAGGAGATCAGCGGACCGCTCTCGGACATCGCCACCAGCCGGTTCAATCTCGACGAGTTGGCGGTGCAGTTGGAGCGTTTCTCCGACACGCTCCAACGCCTGCAGAGCTATGTGGAGTGGATACGGCTGGAGCTGAGGACCTTTGGACTCCCAGACCTCAATCTGCCCGCAGCCGTTAAGGATACCAAAGACTTTCTTGCACAGATGGTCCCGTTTAAGGAGGAGCTCGGCCATCTCGCACGCCGTATCGGGGAAACCGCTGCCAAGGTTAAAGAGCAGGTGGCCGCACAGGCCCCCAGCTCCGTGAAGGGAGCGGCTGAATCGGTCGGTGACTTCGTGGGCCATGTGGCTGCAGCGGTCATGCGCGTTCCGGCTCTGTTGGCCGACGCGATGGACCTGAAGACCGAAGGAGATGCGCGCTTAGACGATCGGCAACTGATCCAGCTCAACGCCATCCGATTGGCGGCCTTTGCGGATCTGGCTGTGCTGGTGTTGCAGTCAGCGCGCACCCTGCGTGAGAGCGTGATCAGGCCGGTCAAGATGATGAGCCCTACACCCTCGGCTCAGCAGCCTCCCGTGGAGTTGCGAGATCCCCAAGCCTTGATGCATGAACTGCCAAGTCTCCTGGGCACCTTAGTGACGCATGATGATCCGGCGATCAGGGCCTCGATCTGGGACGCGCTGCGCCCCTGGATCGTGAGCGATGAGGAGTTGGCGGCGCAGTCCTCCGCGGCCCTTGGTCAGCCGGTTGAGGATCTGACGGATCAACGTGTAGCTCGCGACGTAGCGGCTCGGCTCGAGACGATCCTCGCAAACCACTTGGTGACGCGCCACGGCGTGACCCCGCGCGTCGATTTCCTGACGGCGGAAGATGCGCGCCGGGCGGATGCCGAGCTCTTCGCCGGAGGGGGGATCGCTCAAGGCGCGACGGTGGTCTTCACTGGAGGGGGGCTGTTGGCATCAGAACTTGCCAGGCTGGGCGCCCCGGACCATGTGACGGTGATTGTGGCGCCGACGACGGAAGAGATCGCTTCACAGCGAGTTAAGGAGGCTATCGAGGGCTTCTCGGGTGGGGCCCTCGAAGCTCCGGTAGTCGTCAGCGCGGATCCGTCGGATTCGCTTCCCTCCAGACACCAGGCCATCCGCGTGGCCTTGGATCGCCAAGCGAGCGTCGTGGTGGGGCTTCGCGCCGTCACGTTGAACGGCGACGAACAGGAGATTGGCCTCAAGCAGGAGGTGGCCGGGTTGCTGGCCGGCGTCAGGCCTGAGGAGCTCTCGCGGATTGTCATCCGCGACGAATCACGGATTCCCCCCGATGCCGATGAAGAACGACTCACGAGCAGGCGGGGGATGATCGCCGATGCGCTGGAGGCCTGGAGAACGACGCATGGCTTGTGGGTCCGACGAACACTGAAGATCTCAGACATCCCCGTGATCGTTGACGGATCGGCCTACGGTTCGCTTGAGACGGACACCCTCGCTGGGCTCTTGAAGACGTTTGATGGAATCGTCATGACTCCGCAGCAGGTCGGCCAGGCCGCGTACCGTCGCCTCTTCCAGGGAAACGCTGGAAAGACCGTGCTTGTCGAGTCGCCCCATCCGGTGCCCCCTGAGCAGTTTCTCCGATTGGCTGAGGAGCTTCGAGCGCTTGGGCATCGCCGGGTCTTGATCAATCTCAACCGCCCCTTATTCGGAGGGTCATTCGCTCAACTGCCTCGTGGCATTCGTGTCGGATGGCAACATCTCAGGGATCCGAAGGCTGTGACGAGTCTGCCGGATGAGCTTCGGGATGCGGTGGTGAACCCCGCCGACCTCGGTGGCGATCTTGACGCGGCCAATCGGATCGTGAAGGCCGTGGTGGAGCGGGGCAGGCATCCGCTCCTCATGCTCGGTGTCACCGAGGAGCAGCGACGCGCCGGCCTGACACCTGAGCTGGTTCAGTTTCAACTGCGCAGCCTCCTGCGGGGGTTGCGCGATGACGAGGTGTTGCTGACGGTCCCGGTCTATGACCCGAGCCCTGGCGCTACGGCCGAGCAAGTCGGTGAGGGAATCAGCATCATCCGTCACGCGCTCAGGGGCGACTATGGCGAGCGCCTTGCCTCTTTTGTGAGCGTCTACGGGGTCAGCGCAAGCGCCGAGCAGATAATGGAGCTGGCCGCGCTGGCGCCGGAGGCTCGGCCTCAGGGGTATGTCATCCGGACGTCCGTGACGAACGTGGCGGAGGCAAACGGCCTGTTGGCTCGCCTGGGCGAGATCCACCGGCGTGAGCGAAGCGCGCTGGTTCCCACGCCTCCCGCCGCCCCACTGACCCCCAGTCCTGAACGCTGGGACGATGACACGCTGCGGCAGGAGCTCCCACGATTTCTTGAGTTGCTAAAAACGAACACCGACCCGAACGTCCAGCAGCGCCTCCTTGAGCGATTGGGACGGCTGCCGGGGTTGGGAGAAAAAATCACGCAGCGTCTGGCCGTGCTTCCGGTCAGCGCCCGGCTGATCCGGGAGGGCTTGCGCGCGCATCAGATCGTCTCCACGACGGTGACGAATACCGGGCGCACCGAAGAGATCATTCGGGCCGCGTTCCGGGATGCGCTGGAGGCGAACCAACCGCTCATCCTCCAGATTGCCGGGACGGAAGGCGACGCGGAGAAATCCGGCGCGCTGACCGGCTATGCCTGGAACGCGTACGAGGAGTTTGCCGAAACCGCCAGGCGGATCGCCGCGGAGGAATTTGCCAGGGCCAATCGCGCCATCCTGTGGGCGCTCCATGCGGACAACCTGCGGGTCGAGAAGAAG
Source organism: Candidatus Omnitrophota bacterium (assembly GCA_016193175.1). Lineage (GTDB taxonomy): Bacteria > Omnitrophota > Gorgyraeia > Aquiviventales > Aquiviventaceae > JACPSQ01. The sequence continues at coordinate 33,559 of JACPSR010000052.1, read as the reverse complement.
AAGACCGAAGCCGAGCAGGAGCTGGAAATTCAGCGAATGCAGCAGCTCATCCCACGGTTGCTGCGGGCCGGCTACACCTCCTTCGCGATCTATGCGACCCAGTTGTATGACGAGGCTGCGGCACGAGCGCTGATTGAGGAGACAGTGATCAGATCATCCAACGAGTTACGCCGCATGCTCAGCAAGCCACCCCTCACTCAAGCGGAGAGCGACTTGATTGTGGAAATGGCGCTCCAGGGGAGGTCGAAAGACACTGAGGCACAAGCCCTCCAACCAGAGATCGCGGCCGCCGGCTACAAGCGCGTCGTGGAAGTTGTCGGGGAGTTGAGCGCCCTGTTGCCGCCTTGGGCATCGCTGGAGACGGATGTCGGCGAGGCCGGGGTCATGGAGGATGGAAAGAAGCGTGCGACGACGCCGATTGAAGCGCGCCTGTTTATCGAGGAAGTGGCAAGACGTCGGGCCGACCGATGGAACACGGATCCGCGGTATGCGCACCTGAGTGAAGAGGAAATCCTCAGATTGGCTCAGCCTGATTTCCTCGCTGTTGCCAGCGCCCCGCGAGGCCTTGCGGCTGATGCGCGAGCGTACTACAACATGGTCGCAACCTCCGCCGCGAAGATCTTTACCGCGCTGGAAGGCACGACGATCTCGGTCAACGGCTCCCAGATGCCCATCAGAACAGAGCTCATGAAGCACGGCACCTCAGGGGAAGATCCCCGGGACATTGAAGCGCCAATCGAAGAGGATCCCCATGGGCGCGCGCTGTGGCAGTTGTTCGCCAAAGCCAACATCGCTACCCAGTGGCAGTGGCTCCTGTTCCTCGGGCTGCCGGACGCGATACAGCGGAGGATCTTCGGCTGGGTGCTCGCCCAGAACAAGGCGGTCTTTGAGAAATTCAAGGCGTTGCCTCCCGCTACGCAGGAAGCCATCTTCGCTCATCTCCGGGCGTTCACGGCGGTGGACGAATCGCTGAAGGCGACAACGGAGGAGGTCGTGAAGGCGTTCAAGGACAACATGAAGAATTTTGCCCTCCCGTTCCGTGAGGGGGCCTTTGGGACATTGTCGGAAGCGGATCGCGAGCACCTCATCAGCGTGATCCAGCTTGGCTTTGGGACGGACAGCGAGCAGGACACAAACCGCACCTGGAGCATGAGGCGCTACCGTCGGGCCCTGGCTCCCACGACCGAGGTGGGGGGCCGCAGGGTCTCCGACCTCGTGGAAGAGACGATCAACGCCATGCCGGGCGGGCGATTGGGCAACACGCCGCTCCCGCCGGTCGTGGTCGATGCGTTGGGTGACCAGGCGGCAACGGCATTGGGCATCCCGCCGCTTCCGCGCAAGCGCCTGACGTTCATCGCCAACCATAAAGCCAATTCGGCGGATCAACCTGTTCAGCGGCAGCTCGAGCGCCTCGGCGTGGCCGTCGCAGGGCTGCCGGTGGAGGTGATCGTGTTGCCGGGGGCGCACCTGTTGGCCGAGACGCCTGAGGCCGCCCTGCAGCGCGAGGCATGGGCCCGCGTCGGAATCGCGGTCGGCGCTCCAGAGGTTCGGCAGGAGTCCGGCCGGTTCACCGGCACGGTGTCAGCCAGGATGTTGAAAGACGCCGGCGTGCAGTACGCGCTGGTCGATGGGGCGGATGTGAGCCAGGGCAACGCCCGGATCAAGGCCAGCCTCGACAACGGGATTCGGCCGATTGTGCTCGCCTCGTCCGGAGCGATGCCGAGCGCCGGCTTGCTCGATGGCGTCAGCGACGACAACCTGGGGCGCGTCATCGTGGCGCTTCCAGAGACGGAGGCCGGTGCCGGTTTGAGCGGCGCGTGGGCCGGAGCGACCCCTGGGGTCGTGGCGGCTGGAACCGACGCCGCCGCCCTGGAGCAGGTGCGCCGCATCCGCCGGCAGCATCCAAGTGCGATCATCGTGCACCTCTGGCAGCGCGAGAACCGGTTCGAGCTTCCCGGCGAGCCCAGAGCCTACCTGAGCGCATTGACGGACGTCCAACGTGGCGCGCCTGGCCCGATCGTGGTGGTGCCGCCGATGCCGTCCGTGGCCGACCTTGGCGCGGGCCGGCCGCTCGCAGCACCTCAGGGGGTTCAGCTCGGTTTGCAGAATCCCCACCTGCTTCCAGCCGGCAGGGATCCGCCGTACGTCGTCGTTGGTCATCAAGAGCTCCGAGAAAGCGATTCCCAAGTGCGTGAACGTCTCACCGTCATCCTCGATTCCGGCCGCGCTCCCATCCTCGTGGTCTACGTCAATGACGCCGACTGGGACCAGCGCGAAACCGTGCTCCGCCGGCAGCTCCTCTCGCGTCTCGCCGGCCTCTCCCCGTCTGCTCTCCAGAAGATCAAGATCGTCTTTGAGCTCTCCAATGCGGCAGACCCCAACAAAGCCCCAGAAAAGAAGAAGGGCCTCTCCCCGGCCGACGTCAATGACGTGCTCGGCGCCATCCGCCGCCTGCTCGCGGAGCAGTTCGGCTCGGACGTCGCGCAAGCGATCGAGCTCGGCTACGGCGGGGCGATGGATGCCAAGAACGTCTACGACTACGCGAGGCTCCCTGAGCTGTCCGTGCTGATGTTCGGCTCCACGAGCCTCCGGACCGGAGCGTTGACCAGCGCCATCCTGGCTGTGAAGCCTGCACTGAGCGAGGCAGGCAGAGCCGCTGCGCTGGCGGCATACCCTTCCCCCCAGCCGGAGGTCCAACCGCTTGTCGAAGCGAACGGATTGGCCGCCGCGTTACGAGAGAACGGATGGCGTGCCGCCCTTGACGATGCGCTGTTGGTGATCGCGTCCGATGACCAGTACAACGATCGGTTCGATGTCCTGCTGGCTGCGGTCAAGGGTCTTCCCAGAGAACGGATCGAGAACCTCGCGCGGGCGTTATTGGCCTCCTCCAACGATCAGGCCGGATTGACCCATGGCCACCCGCGCGTCCGACGGGTGGCCGTCGCGCTTTTGGCTGAGATCGCCGTGCTCCTGAAGGATCAACCGCTCGCGCAGGAGGTGCAAGGCCGTGTTGAGCAACGGCTCGGGACGGAGTCGGATCCGGGCGTTCTGGACATCATGGTGGGGCTGCTTGCTCAGTTCGATCGGGTGACGACGAAGACGATCGAGACGCTTCGAGCCAGGGCGTTGGGCGCGCCATCCTGGGAAGATCAAGCGCGCCTCTTGCGGATCATCGCCGCGGCTGCCTCCAGAGCGCCAGCTGGCAGCGACGTTCTTCCGAGGGTCCGGGCGGAGCTGGTGTGGTTCGCCTTATACGCGAACAGCGACTTGGTGAAGCACGAGGCGCTGATCCTACTTGAGCAGCTCCTGCCTGTTCCTTCCCGCCCCCTGAACGTTTCAGACTACTTGACCCGCACGAGAGTCAATCGACTGACCTCGGAGAGTCGCCTTCGGTGGCTGGCCGCTCCTGCGAAGGCCTTGGTCCAACGAGTGGCCAATGGAGCGATCGAACCGCGCAACTACCCGGCAGTCTTCGCACAGCTTTTGCCGAGCGACGAGTTGGAATCGGCGATCAAGGAAAATCCCCGAGGGTTGCTCAGGCAGATGGCAGGCGCCTTTGAGGTTGACTTTACACTCCTTGTGGTCGAAGCCCTCAGGCAAAGCGGCGCGTTGGATGAGGCTGAGCGTGAAAAAGTGCGCCTGGGGACCGAGCGGGTCATGCGCCACGTCAATCCGCGCGTCGTCGGGATCAGGCGCGTGGAGGCGGCCGAGACGAACCTTGCTGGCCCGTCGCGCGCCGCCGCGCCGAGCCGGTTCGAGACGCTCGCCGGCATGGGAGCGCCCACAGCCGCCGCCGTCATGAGCATCCTGCCGGATCTCTCCCACGATGCGAATCGTGAATCAGTGAAGCGGGGCGCAGATCGGCGCACCACCGAGGGGATCGCCGCGGGCCTTGGCGCCATCGATGTGGACGCCCGGGTCGACAACGCGGAAGGACGGCGGGATGAAGCGCCCACCCTGGGCCGTGACCGCCATCTGGGGCGAGCCAGCCGGAGCCTCAATCGATTCGCCATCACCAGGCTCAGCGTGTCGTTATCGGTCGACCCGCTCGAGGTGACCGCCCGGATCGGAGCGCCAGGGGTGCCGGGGGCCAACTCCGTGGCGTCGGTGACGACGCCGAGCGGGGCGCTGCGCGCCGTCGATATCTACGGCCAGTATGTCTTCGCGCCGAAGGGAGCGACGCGCAGGGTCGACTTGAACGCGCCGCCTGCGAAGAACTTGGAATCCGTCGCCAAGGCGGTGGGCGTGAGCGCAAAGAACCTCCGCAGCGCGGCGCTCTACCGAGACCGCAACCGCCCGTTCTTGCAGGCCGCATGGGAAGCCAAGTTCGGAAGGGAGAAGCAGTTTGACGCGGTGTGGAAGGCGCTGGGCGGCTTGGTGCAAGAGGATCGCGTTCAACTGAGAGCCGGCCTCGAGCAACTGTGGGGCCGGGCGATCGACGAGCAGGCATGGACCGGGCTGCAGGAGGCCGTCGCGGCGGCCATCGAGACCGGCCAGCCGCTGAAATTGAAGAAACTACCGCCGATCAGGTTCCTCGGCCGACGCCTTCTTGAGATCGGCGGTCTCTACACGTTCCGAGACGGCGACGTCCTTCCGGTGCTCTCCGTGGCGGCGAAGGATGTGACATCGAACGGAAACCGGCTGCATCTCCTGTGGGGGATCGGCGCCTCGCCCGAGATGGCCATCAAGGCGGCGATGGCCGCAGGGCTGGAGGTGTCGTATAAGGCGCGCCTGGCCGCCGCCAGGGTCTGGAGCGAGGCCCAGAAAGGTTCCTTCGAACCCTCCGACTATCAGCGCTACACGCTCGATGAGATGATCGAGCTGGCGCAGGATGAGACGGTGTGGACCCATCCTCGGGTCGTGGCGATCATGCAACACCCACAGCACGCAGTGGCTCAGAAAGAGCAGGAGATCGCCGCGGCGCTCACCGCGCTTCTTCAGGAGCATCGGGCGTCCCTGACCCGTCGCGGGTTGTCCGATGCGCTGTTTCAAGAGGACCGCCGGAAGATCGCGCTGCTTGCCGCCATGCTGGCGCGTCGGACGAAGGCGGTCTCGTGGGAGACCGAGTACGACTCTGACTCGTCGGACGAGGCCAAGCACCTCGTGCGAGGCCCTGCTGCGACGTGGTTCACCGCGGTCAGTCCGGTGCCGTGGGTGGACGTCGATGGCCGGGCGATGGCCGCGCCCGAGGTCAACCCCAAGACCGGCGAGCTGACCCTCGAGCAACTGCAGGTGTCCTCCTCCGGCCTCCACCGAACCTACCGGTTCACTATCGAGACCGACATCAGCGTCTGGCGCGCCCAGGTGCGCGCGGCTCGGTCGGACGGCGAGCGGGCCTACGCCGCGTATCGGCTCGGTGTGGCGTATGGAGACCTGGGGCTCTTTGAGCAAGCCGAAGAAGCCTTCGCGGATGCGCTGGCCTACAACCGCCATCCGACACACCGTCGGCGCGTGGAGGCGGCGCGAGGGTACTTCCGTGCCCGCCGCATCCAGCAAGACGGTCTGCAAGCGGTTGAGCTGAGTGAGCTCGAACAGGATGCCATCACGGTGCCATCGGACAACGACGATCGGAATGCGTTGCAACTCCTGCGCTTCCTCCTCAACACCTACAACGCGCACGAGCTGCATCCTGACACGCGCAACCAGGCGGCAGAGCTGGCCCTCCACCTGGCCAGGACCGAGGGCAAGGATGACCCGTTCACGGCGCAGCATTACCTGACGATTGCGCAAGAAGCCGCGCCCACCTCCCCGGAGCTCAAACGCCGCATCGAGGAGCTGTCGGGGACCGTCGCCGGCCCGCAGCTTCAGGCGCCGCCTCTGACGGCGTTGACCGCTCCCTTGACCGAGGCTAACCTCGTGGATGCGATCCCCGTGCAAGCTGGCGGGACAGTGGAACAGTTCGTTCCGAATGAAGAACGCCGGAAACCCACCGAGCAGTTGGTTGAGCGGTTGGTCAAGTCGGGGCGTCTCTCGTTCACGACGCGAGCGGAGCAGGAAGCGTTTGTGAATCGGGTGCTGGCCAACCCCATCCCGACGGCCATTAACGGCCTGGGACGCGTTGGATTCCTTGACCTGGCGCAAGCCTTGCGGCGCGGAGGGATGAACGTGATCCATCTGAACGGGGTCGGCTCAGAACCGTTGGCGCGCCTTGCCCAAAAGATGGCGGAGAGCGACTCAACGTATGGCCGCTTGTTTGAAGGCCTTGAGATCAAGTACGGCCACTTTCTCAAGATCAACGGCACACGCTATCGACAAGACTGGGTCTCGATCGGCGGGTGGATCATGCTGGTGGATAACGAGCGTCAGGTCCTCCCCTGGAAGAAATGGGAGGACGCCCCCCACGTCAAGGGTCCCGGCGGCCACAACCGGCTGTACATCGTTGACTCCTCGGGGGATCGCGAAGCCTATACCATGGCCGGGGCGATCAAGAAGCACATCAACAACGGCGCGGCCAAGGTGCAGATGACCAACCCACCCGGCGATGCGCAGACCCCCATGGTGGTGCTGGGGGCCACGGTGGATGACCTCATGGAGCTCATCGATCCGCGCATTCACTCCGTGGCGTCCTGCACCACCAACGGGCTGGCAACGGTTGTCGCCGCGCTGAATCACGCCTTTGGGGTGGAGCGAGGGGAGATGATCACCATCCACTCCGTGACGAACACGCAGTCGCCGGTGCAGAGCTTCGCCTCGGGGGATCCGAGCCGGGCCTTTCCAGCGACGCGCGAGAGCGGCTTGACCACGACCGGAGCGGCTTCGTCGATCTCGACCATGCAGATGATCGAGACGATCGACGGGAGCGCCCCCGGTCCGCACAATGGGCTGGCGATCCGCGTGCCCACCGCGACGGTGTCTATGCTGGTGTATCGGGCCACATTGCGAATCCCGGCGACGAGAAAGGCGGTCGTCCAGGCCTTCAAAGACAAGGCCGCGAAGGATCCCCGGATGCTTCAAGTCACCAAGAACGTGACCATGGGCTTGGTCAAACAGAGTGAAATCAGCAGCATCATTGATGAAGACCGCATCCGCGTCTTCGATGAGCGCGGGCGCGAGCTCACCGACACCGATGATCGGCCGGTCGGGAAGTACGTCGTCGTCTCTCCCTGGTATGACAACGAATGGGGGTATGTGGCGCGGGTCAATGACCTGGCTGAAAGTCTGCATATCTTGGAAGCTGCCGGGAAGCTCCAGCAGCCTACAGCGCCCCCCGAGGCGGTTGGTGGAGGCGGCAGGCGTCGCAGGGGACGAGCGGCCGCAGCGGCCGCCCCGCCTGTCCCAGCCGAGGAGATCGTCCGCACGGCGCGTCAGTTGGCCCAAGCCCTTAAGGCAAAGCGTCAAGCCCACGCGCATCGCCTGACCCGCAAGGTCCGGGTGGGGATCAACGGCATTGCCGAGAATGCCGGCCGACTCGATCAGCTCATCTTCTATGACCTGACCCGCATGCGGGATCAGGATATCGAGCTGGTGTGGGTCAATGGGATGCCGGCATCTGCGGCAGGCGCGTATGCGGAGGGCTTGAAGACCCACTCCGACTATGGGCACTTGGACGTCCCGATCAATCACGGGAAGACCACGGCGGGCGACTACGTCGTGAGTCTTGGAGACCAACTGAACTTCAGCGTGCGCAATGAAACAGATCTCTCCACACTGCCTGAGGTCGACTTTGTCATTGACCTTGGCTACAACAAAGACGTCCCGTTCTATCAGAAGGAAGGCGTCACGACCATCGATCTGCGTCAGCAGCAGCCGAAGGAAGCTGTTCGGACGCTCCCGACCCGCCCCGTGGATGACGAACGAAGCCTCTACACCCCTGCGTCGCCGCTCGAGGCCAGCCTCTTGCCGGTTCTACAGGCCATCCACCAGAAGTATGGGACGAAACACGTCACGCTTGCTCTGAATCTGGCGATTAACCGTGATCAGCCGGCGCTCGACACCTACCGAAAAGAGTCTGCGGTACAGAACATCGTGCCGTTGACACAGGAGGACTTGAAGCGCAGGGGGGTAGCCCTCTCAGCTACCTTCGAACAAGTATTAGCTGAGCAAGACATCCCAAGCCCTGCAGGAACTCCTGATTCACCTCATTCCGAGGTGGAAGCCGTCAGCGTTCCTGTCACTTCAGGAGATGTCTACGCCCTTTTGATCTCGACCGGCAAGCCGATGAAAGATAGCGCTGAGGTGAATCAGGTCGTGCAGGATGCCGTGCGCGGCCTGCCGCACCTTGAAACCGGTGAAGCGTTCGTGACGGCTGCAGTCCGGGGTCGCAGACAGGCGGTATTTGATACCTCTCGGACGATGGTGATTGATGGCCAGGACGCGATCCTCATCGTCTTGGCGGATGACCAGTGGCAGCGAGCCGCCTCGGCGATCACCCTCATCAAGGACCTGGCGCTCGCGCGAGGGGCTGCCGAGCCATCGCAGAACCCGCTGCTGACGAAGATGCAGGAGCGGATGCGCGCGGCAGCCCAAGCGGCAGCCCAAGCGGAGGAACTCCCGCCAGAGCTGATCCAGCAGCTCGTTGGCACGCAAGCCATCCATGAGGGTGAAGTGAGTCTCCCAGTGGATGGCCAAACCTGGTTCTTCCCACACGTCCGCGCCCAGGATAACAACCGCATCGGCCCGTTCCAGGGCGGCATCCGTGAGCTCGATGCGGGCTCCGATGCATGGGGCGAAACGCTGAAGTCGCGCTTGGCCGCTCTCTCACGTCTAGAACATTCTCCACCAAAGGAGGAGCTGACCAAGCTCGTGCGCGATCTTCGGCAGTGGATGAGAGAAGAAGCGCAGGGCCTCGCGAAGGGGATGACGCTGAAGCTGGCTTCTGTGGGTCTAGATACCGGTGGCGGCAAGGGAACCGTTGCGCTGCTGGGCTACCAGAAGGATGCCGGCGGGAATGTCGTTGCCGTCAAGACATGGGTCTTGAAGAAAACGAGCGCGTCTGATCCTCGACCAGAATTCCCACGCGAGGCTCAACGAGAGCTCTTTCTCGCGATCGGTTCAGCCTGGGGCGCACCCAGCACCATCACGCGTGAGAGGGATCCTGCCCCCATCGTCGGCATCGGCATCGACGGCCCCGCCCCAGACGTCAACACCGGCGAGCAAGAAATGATCTGGCTCACCGAAGGCTACCTGCACACCTTCACCCAGCGTGAGACCGCTGCGGGCCGTCCGACCGTCCAACCCACCCAGGCAGAGTTCAGTGAGCCTGTCATCATCAAGCGCAATGAAGAAGAGATCTCCCTCGGCCCGCTGCCCTACGTCCGGGCCGTCATCCGCGAAGGGCAGAAGGCGATTCGTGAACAGCGTGATCTGCCGGATATCGTCAAAGCCCTGGGCACCTTCTCAACCAAACCCATCGAGCTTGGTGGTATTGCCGTCCGCACCGAAGCCACAGGCCTGGGTGGCACCTACGCCATTGATGCGGCGCTGAAGATTGAAGACATTCGCCAAGCCATCAGGGACCGGGGGGGCAACCCCGATGTGCCAACCGTCGTGATCATCGGGGCGGGGAATGCCGCCCGCTTTGCACTGATCGAAAATGTGGAGCGCGAGCGAAGGGTCGAGGCCATCAACGACACAGGAGGCGCCCTGATCAAGGTCGGTGGCTTCACGAGAGAAGAGGTCGAACTCATCAAGCAAGCCAAAGACGAACGGCGTTCTGTGATCACGGCGGCATCGCGCATTCCCGGGAGTGTCGTCGTTGAGGGAACGCAGGCAGGGAACGAGGCGGTCCTCTCACGCAAGACCGATATCTTGATTCTTGCGGCGCTGGAGAACACGATCACCACCAAGAACGTCGGGGCTGTCCAGGCCACCCTCATTGTCGAGGAGGCCAACGGTCCTATCGAAGAAGCGGCCGACAAGACGCTCTTCGAGCGTGGCGTGATCGTCTTTCACGACTCGGTGGCGAGCGCCGGTGGGGCCATCGTCTCCGACCATGAGCGCAAGCGCGTCCGCGAGATCCTTGCAAGTTTGCCGGATCCTGAACTGTCGCCTGCCGAGAATGAGCAGCGCAAGGCGAAACGCGAAGCGCTGCATGAGGATATCCGGAAAGATGTGAGGAAACGGATTGGCGAGAGTGTGCGCGACCTGTGGGCCGTGGCGAAGGCGAAGGAGCCTCGCATCTCAATCCGTCAAGCGGGTGACCGCCTCGTCGTGGGTCGCCTCCGCGACGCTCAGAGTGGTGTCGCGGCCGGCGCAGGCGCAGTTCCAGCATCGGAGTTCGCCAACCGCTTCATCACGGGGAAGCGAGCGTTCGTGGACGCGTCAGATCCAGCCACGCGGGCACGCGCCTTGGACAATGCCCATAGCTTCCTCAGTGAAGTGCATCAGCGCCTCGCCGCAGGGCACCTGTCGCACGAGCTGATCACGGAATTGGCTGCCGGCCTCTTGCTGTGGCTCGTGGAAGCGGGCCCGTATCGTTACGAGGCTCGAGGCGAAAAGCCGAAGGTCTCTGAAGAAGAGCGGCGTGAGATCTTCCAGCAGATGCGTGGCCTGCGGGAAGCGATTGGGCGAACCCTGGAGGGTCTCTTCCAGAGGCCGGAGTTTGGCGTGCTGAGGGAGCGCGGGTACCTCCGCGATGAGGTCATGCCGTTGGTCTGGGAGGCGGTGCGCGGGACACTGGATCCGAAGGAGCCGAACAACTACCTCCCCTTCCGAGCCCTGCTGGCTGGTCAGGTCTACGATGCGCTCTATGAACTGAAGTTCCGGACGACGGAAGCGGGTGTTCGCCGGCTCATTGACGCCGTCTACGCCCAAAAGTATCAGCGGTTTGGCACAAGCGGGGTGCGGGCGAGGTGGGGAATCGACTTCAACCGCCGCGAGGCCGCCTACACCGTTGAGGCGATCGCGCGCTATGCCAAGGAGGCCTCTCCCATCAAGCAGACAATGGTCGTCACGTATGACACCCGTCGCGATGGGGATGCGGTCGCACGGTTAACGGCGGCGGTTCTGCTCCGTGCCGGATTCCGGGTCCACCTCTTTGACAAAGCGACCGCAACGGGACCCGCCGTCTACTGGGCGTTGTCCCAAGTAGGAGAGGATCTCGCCGGCGTGATCAACATCACCCCGAGCCACAATCCACTGCCGTGGTATGGGATCCGCTACTCGCCACCCTCCGGCGCGCCCGCCCCCACGTCGGTCACGGACCGCATCGGGCAGATCTTGAATGACCTGAAAGTCCTGAGAGCACCTCTCCCAGAAGCCGAGGCGGATGATGCGACGATCCAAAGAAGTTTGGCAAGCCACCCCTCCTTCAGGCTGGTCCGCACCGAGGAATACCGTCAGGCGTATGCCGCCTACCTCCGGGGGGTGCTCACGGCGCTCTTTGGGCCTGACATCACGGATCAGATGCGCGAGTTTTACCGTCAACATCGGTATGCCCATGACGATCTCTACGGCTCAGCCCATGGAGAGATGGTCGCGCTGTTTAAGAACCTCATCGGATTGCCTGAGGGAGTGGTTGAACTGCGACGAGACACGAACCCTGATCTCTTGGGGACGATCCCCTCGAATTCCGAGGAGCCGTTTATGCGCAAGGCGGGGAGCCTGGAGCTGGCCAGGCCCTCCCGACCCATCTCGATTCAAGGCAATGATACCGACGGTGATCGGATTGGGGTCTTTGGGTGGGACCCCGCCAGCAACGACTATCGGTATGAGACGCCGAACCGATTCATGACCGCGCTCATTGATCGGGTGATTCGCTCCGAACAACAGCGCGGCAGGCGCGTAGCTGTCGTGAAAAGCGGTCCGTCAACCCTGTGGACCGAGGTCGTCCTCCAGGGCTTGTTGCGAGATCCTCGCTATCGCGATCGGATTCTGCGTCCGCGGGATGTTGCGCCCTCAGGCACGAACGATGAACTCCTGCATCCCTTTTACCGTCGGCTCATCGCCAACGAGGCTCTTGATGCCGTGACGCGTGACCAGGTGGACTACCAGGTGGACGTGGGGTTTAAGTACGTTGGCCCTCCGATGATGGACGCGCTGGCCAAAGGCGCCGACGTGGCCATCGGCTATGAAGAGAGCGGCGGGTTCAGCATCGGGGTCAAGGTGCCTGGCCCGACGCGACCGCTTTTGATGCCGGATAAAGACGGCTTGCTGACCGGCCTGCTCATTGCAGCCATCCAGGCTAAAGAACGCAAGAGCATCACCCAGATCATCCGGGATATCGAGCAAGAGCTGGGCTATGTCGAAGCCGCGCGAGACGATGTGACCGCCAGCCCCTGGGCCAAGAAGCAGTTGATCAGTGGATACCTGGATGACTACGCCCAGGGGCGGCTGACTGCGATCGCGGGATTTCCACTGGTGGCCATTCGGCCGGAATTCGGAGGGACCTATTTCGATAAACTCCTCTTTGTCTTTCGCAACCCACAGACGGGCAAGCTCATCAGCTATAAGATTCGAGCCTCAGGGACCGAACCGCTCAATCGGGTCTACTTTGAGGTGGAGGGGACTGGCGATCGCGCACAGGATCAGGTCATGCTCCAGCGGTTGCGTGAGGAGGCGGCCAACCGCCTCGACCAGGCGACCGTCACCGAGATTGAACAGGCCACGAGCCTCTGGAGGTTGATCGATACCTTGAGCGTCACGACGATCACCCCGGCGAATCAAGAGATCCTGCTACAGGCGGTGCATCGTCGGCTGGCTCGAGGCGGCTTCCCAGAGCGCGAGTCCTTAGAGGAAGTGCTTGAGCAATTTATCGCGGGCGCCCTGACCGTCAAATATCTTGGGACCCGAACGCCGGAGGAGGCGGCCGGCGCCTTGCGCGACTTCATCGGGCGCGTGGGAGTCGTCCAACCGCCTGCGCCGCTCATCCCGGAGGCCGAAGCCTTCAGGACCCCGGTCCGTTCCGAGGCGTTCACGCGCCAGCGGGTTGGCCAGCTGATTGCCGAGTACGCCCGCCAGACCGGCCGAACCATTCGGACGATGGCGGACTTGACCGACGCGGACCTCAAGCTCATCTCCTCGTTAGCTCGCCGATATGGCCTGAATCCCACGACGGATTTAGAGTTGGCCGGGCCAGACGTCGTCTTGCCCAGGGAGCGCTCCCAGCGCGATCTCACCACGGAAGAACGGGCCGCCGCGATCCAGAAACAACTGCGGGGCGCGATCGTGCGGCAGATCATAGCTGCCGGAGATGCCTGGCGGATGCGCGAGGACCTCAGGAAGCATGGGAAAGACGTGACTGATCGCGAGGTGGGGGCCATATACTTCCTGGACGTCGGGCATCTCGCCGGTAGCCCCTACACGCTGCCCTGGGGTCCCAGGCAGTTGCTCCAGCTTCGGCTGGAGATTGAACGGCTGGCCCGCGCGCATCTGGAGCTTGGGATCTCCCCGGAACAAGCGGTCGCGAACCAACAGATCATCTTCCATGTGAGCGCCCGGATGGAGCGGGAGATCGTCCAGGATCTCATCGCGAATCAATTCTATGGTTTCTCCCCGGAGCGGTTCTACATCGTGCCGGTACCGGTCTTTCACCCCTATCGGTTGGAGGAGGGAGTCATCGTCCAGGCGATCGACGTCGACCCTGTGATGCCTGGGCATCTCTACCCCGCCATGCATGTCTTTGTGCAGGAGGATAGCGGCTACCGGCTCCTCAACAAACAGCGTATGCTCGTCCCTGGCCTGCTCGCCGAGACCCTCCTCGCGCGCGGCGGAGAGGTCATCCAGCAGTACCGCATCAATGATCTGACGAAGCTCACCAGCGCCACCGTGGATGTGGATTGGTTGGCGCTTGGCCTGCGCCTGCTGAATAAGGGCCACCGCTACCTGGTGGAGCTCGTTGAGAATAAGGGACGACCGGATTCGGAGAACCCGGAGAAGCTCATCACCACCAAACCCGATCCCCGGCTGGCGCCGAAATTCTTAGGCGAGACCATCTCAACCTCAGATCCTACCACCAAGGACATGGTGGAGAGGGAGCTCGCCGCCAAAGGAGGAATCCCGTACAACAAGTTCTCCGGTCTGTCCAAGATCAAAGAGGTCGGGGAGGTCCTCCAGCAGCGAGGCGCCGATGTCAACCTTGAGCTGAGGGTGGTGAAGGACGCAGAGGGGAAGGAGCTGACCCGCTACCTCCTCCCCCAGTACGTGACGGGGGATGTCACGCAGTATCCCGAGCTGAACACCGGTTTCTTCATGGTCGAAGGAGAAGAGCTCCACGACTTCAAGGAGCTCTCCAATCTTGACGAGGCCGCCGACTTCATCCGCCGGCAAGATGCGGATCCTGAATTCCGTGCCCTCAGGAACCTCTACGGCGTTGCCCCGACGGGCGAGTCCCCGTACTTCCAGGAGCGGCAGGGTGTGGAGGGCAAAGGTCACGATGGGCTTGGCGAGCCCGAAGCCGGCTACACCCCGAGAGATGATCGGTCTCAGCCGGCCGCTACCCCTGAAGCTGTCGTGGAGCGGCTGGTGGTACAACTCGAGGCGCGCGGGCCGGCGGATGGACGGATTATCGCGAATCCCGCCACCTACGTCTTTGGGCCTGGACCCGTGAGCGAGCCGGCCATTCGCGACCAATTGCTCCGCCACCTCGATCTCTACGTCGAAACCATCGGACATGTCAAACCAGAATCACGGTCAGCGGCCGAACAGGCAAGAGGTGCCCTCGTGGCTCGTCTGGGGCGTCTCCAGCAACGGACGGTACGCGAAGTTGAAGGGCTGTGGTACGCCGCGCTCCGCGAGATCATGGGGGAGCCGCTCGCCCAGTTCAAATCCTCAGCCCGGCAAACGGCTGTGGCCGTGATGATGCCGTGGCTGGCGCAACGCTATGACGAACTGGCTCCCGATCAGCGCGATCGCTGGGTGCTGGGGATTGCCGCGTTGGCGAACAGCGCGGGCTCTAGCGATCTGCTGAGGTCTGCGGCAGGCGGCGAGACAGCGTTGGGGGAGTACGCTCGCAAGATGCTGGCGTTCTTGCAGCAGCAGGAGGCAAGGGCGCTGGCAATCGATGACCGCACTCAGCTCAGTCAGGAACTGAGCGAAGGTCCCAAGAACGTCTTGATTCTCGTCGATAACGACATCGTGGAGGGCGTGGGTCGCACGGCGATGGAGCGGCGGTTGACGGAGCAGGGCCATACAGTCACCATTGCGGCCAAAGCCGTCGAGGCTGATGTGGACAGCACGGTGACGGATGAGCGCGCGCGGTTGGACGCAGACCCGGTGCGCGGCTTCTTGGGTGGAGGCGGATCGCGCCTGCGTGTCATTTCAACCGGCTCGCAGACACGAGCGCTTGACCCGTATCGGCCTGCGCCGGAGTTCCTTGCGGCGTGGGAAGCGGCCGACGTGATCCTCGTCATGGGCGAGGGCAATCGCGGGGCGATGGCGGGGCAGACGACGAAAGGCTTTTATAGTCTGGTCGCTGCGAAGTCGCATGCTCAGGTTGAAGTACCCGATTTATCGGTCGGCTCAGCGGCGGTGCAATGGATTCCTCCTGCGCCGGCCGGCGCCGCGCCGAGGGAAGTGCCGGCCCCGCAGGGCTTGACATCGGCTGATATCGAGCGCGTGTTCACCACAGCACTCAACCTCACGAGAGAGCGACCGGTTGGGCCTCTTGAGGTCTGGCGTCGAGGAGGAGAGGGCGCACCACTGACAGTGCGGCTGCATCGTTCAACGCGATTAGGCTCGGGTGTCTGGTTCCCACGCCCTCTGGACGCAAAAGATGTGATGGGGAATATTGTGTCCATCTCGATTAGGATCGATGCCGACGCCACGCCTGACGACATCGTTCGCGCGATCCTCCGGAACGCTGATTTGCCTGCCGACTTTCGAGGCGCTTTCACAAACTTAGTAAGAGAGAAGAACGCTCTGCATCTCCTCCCCGCTGCCGGCGGCGCGCTGGTGGAACCGCACTTGAGAGTTCCAGCGTATCAGAGGGGCGCAGCGCGTTTGAGTGTTGCTGAAGGCAAGAAGCTGCTGTCGCGCTTATTGGGAGAAGGGGAGCGCCGTTACATTGATTCAATCGTGCTCGCAGACACCTCAGCTGATGCCAGCGCAGAGCTCCTCATTGTCAATGAGCAGGGCCGAGTCAGCATCGTGACGTCAGAAGGGAACATTCTCGGTCCCTTCGAAGGCCGGAGAGAAATCACTGAAGGCGGGCATGGCTTTTTCTTGATTTCGGCACGCGGCGATATCGCGCTTGTCGACGCGACGGAATCTTCGATCAACCAGCCAAGATATGCGAATCTCCAAACCCTTCCGCGTGCTACTGCAGACGAGGTGCTTCCTTCAGCCGCCACTCGTGGGCCGAGTCCTACCATCGTAGCGCCAGCGTATGAGCGCTTGACGAACGCTCGCCGGGCGTTCATCGGCAACATCCACAAGGACCCCGCGGTGCGCGAGGTGCTGGCGCGACGCTACCTTCTCGAGCTGACACCAGCAGGCGCGATTGGACAGCTCAAGGGCCTCGGGATCACTGCGCGGGAAGCAGAACCGTACGTATCACAGGCGTCTCCGGTCAATGCGCTGGCCGCGAACGACCGTCGGACGATCACGAGGATCCACAGCGACCGAGCGGTTCGTGAAGTCTTAGCGCTCGTCTATCTCGGCGATCTCGATCGAGCGACGGCTGTCGACCATTTGGTTGGTCTGGGCATCAAGCGAGACATGGCCGAGGCCTACGTCCGGCAAGTCCCCTTGCTCACTTCCATGGCCGACTCCGCCCGCGGCGGCCTGCCGGCCGCCGGCGCGCCGACGGAGACAGGGGTTCCCGAGGTACCACCACAGGATTGGGGCAGCGTTGATCAGGTGTTAACCACAGAGCTGAAGTTCACACGACAGGAAGACAAGAGCGGTCCGACGGTGCAGGTGTGGCGGAGCACAGAGGGTCCGCCGCTGACGGTGTGGGCGCATCGCTCACAGCGTTCGGGTTCCGAGGTGCGGGTGCGAGTCCTTCCGGGACATGCGGACGCCCCGGGGAACATCGTGGCCCTCTATGCCGATGCGGACGCCACGCCCGATGCGGTCCTTCACGCTGCCAAGGCGGGAATTGCCGAGGCGATCATGGCAACATTCCACCCCTTCACGCAACCCTCTCTTCAGCAAGTTCAGGAACGGTTGGGTGAAGTGGCGCGTGAGATCGAACGGCCTGATGCGGAGCTTGATTGGGATCGGCTCGGAGCGCTTATGCGTCAGTTCCAAGGCAACTGGGAGGCATTTGACGGGGCGATCAATCAGGCCCTCCGCGCTGCCCAAGCATCGGGCTTGCTCTTGCTGTTTCATTCCATGAGCGATGTCTTTGGAAACATGGTGGGCTGGATTCCTTCGCTGGCATCAAGGTTACGTGAAACGGTCGAAGCTCGGTCTCTGGACGGTGTGAGAGAGGGAGGGCCTGAGGTGCGAGACGCGATTGAACGCCTGGAGGCCTTTCAGCAACGGTTAGCCGCCGGGCAGCTCCTGACGGTACAGACTGTGCTGTTCGATTTGACAGGCACGCTGCTCACCAACGGACTGAGCAAGGCGGCTGACCAGATCAGCCGGACATTCAGTGTCGAGCCTGAGACGGTGAGAGAGTGGCTTGAAACAGGTGAGCCGGCCAAGCAACTCAGGTTGGGGACCTTGGATGCTGATGCGTACTGGGGTTACGTCCTTGGAGAGCTGACACGGATCACTGCTGGGAAAGAAACAGCCACTACCGAGGCACGGACATTTTTCGCCCTGCCTGAAGCCCAGCAGCGCGAGCAGCTCCGGCGCTGGCTCTACGAGAGCTATGAGGAAATCCCTGGCGTGGCGAAACTGGTTCAGGCGTTGATGGAACGCGGGTATCGTCTTGCGGTCCTCACCAATATGGACCAAGAGCGTGCCCGGCACCTCCAAGGCCGTTTTCCATTTCTGGGTGGTCTTCGCATCATTACCTCAGGAGAAGTCGGAGTCCTGAAAGACAACCCCGAAGCATTCTACGCACGGGCGCTGACGATTCTCAGACAGGAACAGCCCAGTGGCGTTAGGTTGATGAGTGAAATCTTGTTTGTCGATGATACGGCGGAGAACCTTGCGTATCCCACCAGATTAGGATGGCACACCGTGCCTGCCCGAGGTGAAGAGTGGCTCACCTCACTTGCCGTGCAGCAGTTGCTCCTGAATCGGCCCATTCCAGTGGCGGGCAGGTCGACACCATCTGTTCCGCAGCGTCCACTGGCGTTGGCGGACCTCGACGCGCTGCAGGTGCAACTCGACTGGGCCAGGGAGCAGGCTGAGAAGAGTGGGGCCCCGAGACCCACCTTGTTAGATCTGGAGGTCGCGCGGCCGAACATTCCAGGGAGCGATGTCACGGTGAGGGTTGAGGTTAAGCGCCAGGTGGATGAGGCCATACCGGGTGTGCATCCCCAGAACTTCCTAACGCTTGTTCAGGACGTGGTGCGCGTTCGCGCCACCGCCAACGTCGACGCAACCGACGAAGCGATCGCCACAGCGATCGTCCGTACCGTCCTGGCGAAACCAGGCCTCCCGGGAGATGTTCGAGACGCCTTCCTCACACTCGCGAGAGCCAAAGCCCCGCATCTTGTCCCGGTGGCCGGCGGCGCGCCGAGGGAAGTGCCGGCCCCGCAGGGCTTGACATCGGCTGATATCGAGCGCGTGTTCACCACAGCGCTCAACCTCACGAGAGAGCGACCGGTTGGGCCTCTTGAGGTCTGGCGTCGAGGAGGAGAGGGCGCACCACTGACAGTGCGGCTGTATCGTTCAACGCAATTGGGCTCGGGTGTCTGGTTCCCACCCCCTCTGGACAAAAGAGATGTTCAGGGGAACATTGTGTCCATCTCGATTAGGATCGATGCCGACGCCACGCCTGACGACATCGTTCGCGCGATCCTCCGGAACGCTGATTTGCCTGCCGACTTTCGAGGCGCGTTCGCAACGTTAGGAGGGCCGTTCGAGGAGCTGCCGACGGATACGCAACTACACATCAAGAGGGTGGTTGGACATCCGTGGCTGATCGATCCCCGCCCACCGCGTCAACTGAACCTGCCGGCGCTGAACGTACTTGCCCGCCTCTATCGAGATCAGCTCAACGAGCGCGAAGCCCATCAGCAACTGCTCGAGGTAGCCGCCCAGCAGGGAATCGTCATTCCTGAGAGTGCGGGTGCGGTTGATCGTGCGGCTCATGAGGCAATCACCGCCGTGTCGCGACTGGCAGCGTATGACCGCGCCGAGGCGTTTGTCACGGCCAATGTCGACCCAGCGCTCCTGCAGGCCCATCCCTTACTGTTGCCAGTGCTGGCGCATCTGCGTGTGGAGCACACCGCGCCCACTGAGGTTCAGTTGCGGCAGGCTCTAGCGGAAGCGCGCATTACCCTAACCGATGAGCAGGACCTTAGCCGTCTGCTGCGCAGCTTCCAAGGCAGTCTGCCCCCTGTGGCCGGCGGCGCGCCGGCGGAGTCAGGGGTTCCCGAGGTACCGACCATCCCGCCTGACAAGATGGAGGCGAGCCAAGTGATTGTGCGGAGACTCCGTGCCAAGGTGCACCCCGTTCTTGCGTGGGCTCGGGGGCACGTGGAGGCGCTCATGCGCGAGTTGGCCGGTGGCCAGCTTGATTGGAAGCGACTCGACCAGCTCACAAATGAAATCTCCACCCAAGGGGAATGGGAGCATCAGTGGCGAGCGTTCTCGATGGCCTTTGAACAAGCTGGACGAGATGCGCAGTCCACAGGCGTCCCATCGCTGCATCGCTTCTTCCGCCAACTGTTCATCAGCCCCGCCTATCGGGTGGGCTGGCTTCCTCACACGGTCTCATCGTGGATTGACGCCCTCAACACACGTAATCCCACAGAGGTCAGGCAGGTGATGTCTTACCAGAAGCTGCGAGCGGAGATCCAAGCGATCCAGTGGCTTGAGGACTGGCTGGTGAGTGTAGAAGAAGACCGACCCGCTCCGCCGTCGGCCCCCGCGCGTCAACAGTTGCCGCTCTTCGTGATGACTTGGGATGATGTCGTTCGGGGGACCACCAATCCTGAAGCCAACGTTCGGTCCCTCCTCCAACAACATGCCCGAGCGGATCATCGCATTGAGGTGCATCAGGATGCCATGAGTCGGGTAGGCGGGGAGGAAAAACTGCGAGCCATCGCGGCAGGATACGGACTGGAAGCGGTCGGGCCACCAGGAGCTTCCGTCACCTTCGAGCTGCGCCGGGAGGTGAGGGAGGCGTTGGTCAGAGTCGATCAACAGTTTCCACGGCTTCGACGAGGCGGCCGCGCGATGTCGCCACGAGATAGAGAGGAAGCGATCGCGCAACTCACCTCGGCAGGGGTCTGGCCGACTCCAGCCGCGTGGTTCGTGGACAACCGACCTCTGCGCCGAGCCACCACCACTCAGGAGGATGTCGGTGCCCGAGGCCGCGGCCTGGATTGGCTTGCCGAACCCGAAGGCGATCCTGCTCCGAATGATCAACGAGCCGGCGGCGCGAATCAGGAGATCGAAACCTTGGTCGGAAATCTGAAAGCCCAGGAGCCATCTGTGCGTGAAGCGGCCGTGACCGGCTTGATTCAGCTCGGGGAGCAGGCGGTTCCGGCGCTCATCAATGCGCTCGCCTCTGTGCCGCTCCCAGGGTTGAGCCAGTTCCCGGAAGAGGTGGGGGACATCTATGGACGCGTCATTGTTCAGATCGGTTCGCCGGCTGTGCCACATCTTCTCTATGCCCTCGGGCATCACCACCACGCCGTTCGCCTCCGTTCAGCCAATGCGCTCGGCCGCATTGAGCCAAAACCGACCGCAGCCGTTGAGCCATTGCTGGCGTTCCTGGTGGAGCAGGGACCTCACGCGTCGGAGGAGCTCGAGTTCCGCGAAGTTGCCGGGGAGGTGTCGAGGACGCTCGAGCGGATTGGGGTAACGGAGGCAGCGGACCTGCGCGAATTGGTCGCGCTCGTGGATCACGATGATCCGTTCATCCGCTCCATTAGCATGCATCTGGTGGGACGCTTCAAGCCTCCCGCTCAGTTGGCCGTTCCCGCGTTGGTCGGGCAGCTGCGTCAGGACCCGGCGTCGCTCCGGGCTGGTGCCGGTGATGCCCTCGAAGCGTACGGGAGGGAGGCACAAGACGCGGTTCCTCTGTTACGCCGGGCCCTGGGGGACGACGATCCATTTGTGGTCTATCACGCAGAAAAAGTGTTGATTGCCATTGCCAACGAGGCGCCAGAGGTCATCCCCACGCTGCTTCGAAGATTCACCAGCATCCGTCGGAAACACCGCGGCGCCCTGGCGTATGTCCTCGGTCAAATCGAGCCGCGCCCGGTTGAGGCCATTCCGCCGCTCCTCGAGCTGCTCAACGACCCGGTCGTCTACGAGAAGGCGAAGGTGGTGGTGGCCCTCGGACAGATCGGTGTGGAGGCTCCCGGCGAGGACCAGCAACGCATCCTCGGTGCCCTTGAGGGCTTGCGCCCGCACGTGGACGAGGAAATGCGGCGGTACATCGTGGATCGCTCCATCAAGCAGATTCGACAGGCCCAGGCCTGGAGGACGTTTGCAGAACTCCGTTCGGCGCTCATCGAAGCGGCGCAGGATGCGACTGATCGCATCGCCGGGCGTGTGATGGATCTTGTTGTGCTGGTCAACGGACAAGAGGTATGGAGACAGCGTGGCGACTGGCTAGTGGACCGCGAGCGGCTGACCGATCAAGTCGAGCAACACCTCCGGCAGCGGATTGGCGAACCGGCTATGCAAGCCAGCCTCTACCGGGTGTACCTGAAAGACGATGCCACAGTCATCGTCAAAGGAGACCGGCCAGCACCCGCATTCCCGGCGAGGGCCGAAGCGCCCGACGGCGGCCTGGCGTTCGATCAGCAGCAGGTGCAAGGGGACACCGCGCTCGTCAATCTCGTTAAGAACCTTGCGCTCCAGATCAAGGCGAAAGAGGCGGATGGGGCGCTCATGACGTCGATACAAACGGAGCGCGGCGGGATCGTCCTTTTCGTCGGCCCAAGAGATGGCTCGCTGGATGGGCGCGTGCGGGAGCTGGCCGCTCTCGCAAAGCAGCTATCGATCCCTGCGCTTTCAGGGCCCAGGATGGAGGGGGGAGAGACCCTCTCCCTCCTGCCACAAGGCGAGCTCTTTACGCGATTGCAGGCCGCCGTCGCCGAGGCTGGCGCGAAGACTACGGCTACGCCCACACGCGAGCCTGCCGCAACACCGCTGGCGTTGGTGGACCTCAACGCGCTGCAGGTGCAACTCGACTGGGCCAGGGAGCAGGCTGAGAAGAGTGGGGCCCCGAGACTCACCTTGTTAGATCTGGAGGTCGCACGGCCGAACATTCCAGGGAGCGATGTCGCGGTGACGGTCGAGGTTGAGCGCCAGGTGGATGAGGCCATACCGGGTGTGCACCCCCAGAACTTCCCAACGCTTGTCCAGGACGTGGTGCACGTTCGCGCCACCGCCAACGTCGAGGCGACGGACGCAAAGATCGCCGAAGCGATCGTCCAAGCCGTCCTGGCGAAACCAGGCCTCCCGGGAGATGTTCGAGACGCCTTCCTCGCGCTCGCGAGAGCCAAAGCCCCGCCGATCGGTGGCGGCCTGATGCCCAATGAGCAGCTCAGGAGCCTCATCGAACGCGCGCAAGGAGGCGAGCCTGAGGCCTTGAAGGTCGTGCGCGGGTACGCGACCGATGATCCGATACGTTTCCGGCAGCAACTCGCTACGCTTAGGTATGCCCTGACCGAGATCGGACGACTCCTTCCCACTGAGGACTATCTCACATTCCTCAGGAAGATCAATGACCACACGTGGTGGGAGTTCAGGAACAGACTCCACGAGTGGGTGGTCTTCCCGGTTGCGCGGGAGTCCCACGTCAGCCTGGTGGCTGCAACTGACGGGATCGGGCGCGACTCGTACGTGACGCGCGATGTCGCCACGACGCTCGCCCAGTTGCTCCTGGATGGCGAGGACGAGGCCACGATCGCGCAGGAGCTGAAGGCGAATGTCGGAACGAGATGGAATCCCAGTCCCGGGCACACCAAAGACACCGTGGAAGCCTTCCTCGATCAGGTGGTCGCTCGTTTACGGATGGCACGGAAGGAACGAGGGGGTGAACAGATTCAACACGACTTGGGTGAGCTCAGAACGCTCGAGACAGAGATCGACACGACCATAACGGCACGTGGAGATCCCTGGACACAAAGGGCTGACGCGTTGGCTGCCCTCATCGCGACGGCCTTCCTTGATCGCCTCTCCCGAAAAGACGGGGCGCGTCATCACTCTGCAGCGCTGACGATCCTGACTCGGTTCGCCCGTGGCCACACTACTAAGGAAAGGACAGTCGCGGCTCTGGCACGGTTGAGGCTTGCGAATGGGGCGACGGTTGATGCGTCGCAGGCCGCTCGCTATGTTGAGCTACTCAACAAGCTCTACGCAGCCCGCTTCGCGCACGGACATGGGTTTTTTGATCCGGTCGATTGGGGCATCTGGACCTTTGATCCCTCGGTCCTCGCTTCTGGAGCGGTTCCACTGCGAATTCACCAACGGGATAGCCCCTCGATTACTGCGCGGCTGCTCGATGCCACAACCGACTGGCAGGCCACCTTCGTCACGTACGCGGCTGGTGAGAGCGGCGGCCTCTCCGCCCAAGGCGGCCAGCCATCCGGCGGCGCGCCGAGGGAAGGAGAAGCGTCGCCTGAGACGCCCCCATCAGAGAAGCCGAGCGCGATCACAGAGCGGATGAGTGTCGCCGAAGCCCTCTCGCTCTTCTTTCCCAGCCTTATCTCCGTCACGCAAGACGGCGTCACGCTGCTTCCAGCCTACGACGTCCTCTTCGTCAAGCGCGCTGCCACCGGCGCCGTGGAGCAAATTGATCCTCAGCGTCTCTCCAGCATCGACCTGGAACCGTACGATGCCCTTCGGATTGTTACATCCATCGTCCCATACGGCGCCGTGAGTGTTCCCCAGGGAGGGTTCGCCTATGACCGGCTGACGCTCGCCGAGCGAGATCTGCTGGGGGTGGCCATCGGCCACGCAGTCCACTACGGCGTGTTTCCGGTTGAGGCATGGGCATTGAAGCTTGAGCAAGTTCGTGAACCCCTCGCTGAAGTGATGCGTCGGGATCGTGCGCCGGACGAGGCGATCGCGCGCCTCGAGAGCGTTGGGCTGAGCGAGGAGCTGGCGGCTGCGTCTGTGCGGCTCGTCGCGGCGCCTCAATCCCCCGAGACCATTCAACGCTTGCTCAAGGACCTGCGGGTGAAACGCGGTCTGGATCTTTCTACCGCCCGGTGGGCGGCGGAAGCGTTACGTCACTTCTCTCCAGAGGCCATTCGGGCCCAGCTTGGCCCAGATCCCGGCGGGTTTATCGAGGCGCGCATCTCGAGTATCGTGGCGCAACTGGACCCAGCCGCCACGGGACGCTATGAGATCCTTCGCGTTGGTGCCCAGGCTGCGCAGCCCGCGCCGCAAGCCCAGGCTCAAGCGAAGGCAGAGCAGGGTCAACTTGCCATGCTCCGGCAACACATCAGTCAGATGGTCAAACAAGGGAAGACGCCTGAGGAGATCCGGCAAGCGATCATTCCGCAATTGCCGGAGGGCTCGGCCATCCGACGCGCGGCCGAAACACTCCAGCAGCAGCTCGCCGCCGGCCAGGCGGTGGATCTCGATCAGATTACCCAGGAACACAATCTCGATCCATCAGATCACGATGCTCACATCCTCCTCGGCGTGCTGGCCCAGCCAAGCGGTGGAGCTGGCGGCGCAACATTGCCTGCGTGGTTGAGATGGGCCGATTGGGATAAGCGGTTTAATCAGTTTCTTGAACAAGTCGTAGAGAGGCTTAGCGGTGGCCCTCAATCATTGGAGTCAGCAGTGTTCTGGCGTGTCGACAGCTTGCCTGGGGCGAAGGGCAAGGCTGAAGTGAATCTTGAGGGTCTTGAGTGGGATGAGGCAACTGGCAGGTTGTTGCGAGGTCGCGTGACCATGTTCGCGACTCCAGGGGCAGTCCCTCACGAGATTTTCGCAGCACTCAGGGCAGCGCTCGTTGAAGGTAAATCAGCAACACTCAAACGAGGATACCGCTTTTTGAGTGAAGAGACGTGGGGTATTGTTGAGCAGTCGGCTGCCCAGACAGGTGTTCTGCCTCCAGTCGCAGAGCCCGGTCGCCCGCCAATCGGTGGCGGCCTGATGCCCAATGAGCAGCTCCGGGCTGTGGTCGAAACGGCGCTCCGAGGCAACGCCGAGTCGCTAGAGTTCCTGCGTTGGTATGCCAGCGATAACCCGAAACTCTTCCGGGACCAAATCGCCTTCCTCGGGTACGCGCGAGCAGTCATCAGCCGGTTTCTCCAGGAAGGCCCCCCCGCTGCCGAGCTGTCAGCCTACGCGCTCTTGAGACCCGCGGTGCGCAGGGTGATTGATAACATTAGTGGACGTCAAGACGTGCTGGAGGTCCTTGCGACCATCGCCCTCCGCTGGTTCCCAGGGAAGGATGAAGGGAGAAGCACATTAGAGGGCGCGGGTCTTGATCCAGGGGTTGCGGCGTCGTACGAGCCGCGGGCATTCGCTGCCCCCTCCAACACGGCGTATGCACAGGTCCATAGCGAGAGAGATCGGGATGGAAGGCCTTTGCGGGCGCTGCACCTGATTGACAGCACAAGCGAGGACCCGGACGTGCGTGAGGCGCTGGCGAGCCTGTATCGTGGAGAACTCTCACCATCCGACGCTGTCACGGAGCTGCGCGAGCTTGACTTTGATCCCAATGCGCTGCAGCCCATCATGGAGCAGTTTAAGTTGGCTGGCAGCGCTCCGGAGACCGGGCAGCCCACGGCGACAACCACGGTTGCGGCCAGGCCGGCGGGGACGAAGCCTCACTCCCAAGAAGCCTTGTCGGCGAAGATTCAGGAGTGGCGTGCCACGAAACCCAAGACACTCGTGAAGCGGGAAGCGCCGTGGTCGTCTGCTCGATGGTGGCCACCGAAGGTGCAGGCGCGTTTGCGCGCCACACCAGAGAAAGATGTCCCCAGGGCGTTTGATGTCTGGGAGCAAGTGGTGAGGTTCCTCGAACAAGGTCGTGCTGGAGGCTGGGGTATCGAGATCCTCGGGGTCGATCTCGGAGACAGCGGCCAGCTCATTCCTGGAGACCCCGCGCAGGGAACCGGTGCGCTGCGCGTGATCAGCGAGCGCGTTGAGGCGACGACACCTGACCAGCGGCCGACCATCCGCGTGTATGTGCCGTTGGCCCTCCTGCGCGAAATGTCCCGCGAGCAGGATCCGGTATCCCTCCGGGAGGTGGTGGAGGACGTCGCCCATGAGCTGCTCCAGCAGGCGCCGGCTTCCGCGTTCAAAGCGGGAACGGCTCCTCCACGCGCCGACCCGAATGACCCCGACAGCCCAGCGCCTCACTGGTGGGTGTCGGCGGCTGAGATTCAGGCCTTCAGCCCCATGGAGGCCTTCGGCGAACGGCTTGCCCCACGCCAGGCGGCCGATCTTCATCGAGCCGTTGCTGCCGGCGATGTCGCTTATCTCAGGCGACTCATTGACAGGTACTATGAGCTCGTCGACCTCACTCCGGCAGAGCGCAGCCTTCGTGGCAGAGCCGATTGGCCCGCCTACGACGCCGCGGTGAAGAATTCCTACGCGCTGACCCGAGCGGCTGTCGGCGCGCTCAGGACGCTTCACGTGAGCCTCAATGACCGCCCCGATCTCGTGGACTCGATCACTCAAGAAGACCGTGACTGGATGGCATCCACCCTCAAGCTGTGGGACTCAGCGGAGGTGGCCGTCGTCGGAGCCGGCGCAGCCGGGTTGGCCGTGGCGGATGTGCTGAGCAAGGCCGGGAAGACCGTGCACATCTATGACAAGGATGGGCTGTTCGGAGGGTTCATCCGCTGGGGCATTCTGCCGCTGGATGATGCGAAGCATGGCCGGTTGAAAGATCGGCAGATCGGAGCGACCTGGCGGCTCGAGATGACTGAGGAGGAGAAGCGATCGATCCTGACCGACCTGCTGAAGCGGCCGAACGTGCGGTTCTTTGGCGGGATCACGATCGGCGAGGGCGGAGTTTCGCTTGAGGAGTTGCGCGCGCGGTACGGGAAGGTGGTGCTGGCCACCGGGGCACCGGTGCCGAATCGGCTGGCGGTCAGGGCGACCAATGATGGCGAGGACGTGGAGCTAGAAAAACTCACAGGGGTCTGGTCCGGCATCGAGGTCTCCGCGTGGGCCAATGGGGATCCGGAGATCCTCAACAAGAAAGGCTCCTTCGGGTGGCGCAGCGACGAGCCTGGCCCCAGGCGCGTCGTCATTTTCGGGTTGGGGAATGTGGCAGGAGACATGG
The DNA here is from genome assembly GCA_016193175.1 of Candidatus Omnitrophota bacterium. Taxonomy (GTDB): domain Bacteria; phylum Omnitrophota; class Gorgyraeia; order Aquiviventales; family Aquiviventaceae; genus JACPSQ01. The sequence goes on along the minus strand of JACPSR010000052.1, from coordinate 6,342 downwards.
CGTGGAATGCCGCCAACGCTCCGCAGATCGACTGGCAGGTAGCTGGGGCGGAGGACATCGTGATTGCCGGTCGCGGAGGTGTGGAAGCGCTTCAAATGACCGCCAGCCAACTTGAATCGCTCGCGGAGTGGGGGTTTGAGCTCTTCATTGACACGAGCAACCTTCCACTTCCATACGAGCAATACAAGGATCAGGTGCTGCGGGCGATTCAGGCCAGGCCCGCGACGGTCAGGGATGCGGTGAATACGTTGTTCCGGATGGCCAAACCCGTGGATCGCTCTCGGGAAACCCCATCGGCGTCAACGGGGAAGAAGGCTGTCACCATCCTCCTGTATACGGAGCCTGCACAAATTCAAGGTCTAGGCGGCTTTGTCCGCAGCGTGACGCTTCGCCGGAATCGCCCTCGGGTTGTCGACGGAACCATCCAGTTCGACGCCACGACAGGCCGGGCCGAACTGGAGTTTTCCAAGCAGGAAACCGTCGAAACCACCCGCGTCGTGGCTGCGATCAGACAACATCCTGAGCCCATCCCAGGGACATTGGCGGATTCCCAACAATTTCTGGTCACCGAACGAAGCATCGCCGGCGAAGAGCCGAGCACGCTGACGCTCTCTCACTTCCAGGTCCAGGATATCACACGCCAACCCATGAGCAACGTGTATGCCGTGGGCTGGGTCGTCGCTGGGACGCCAGGCAAAGGGCTCCTTGGCCCAATCAGCGTGCTTGGTCGGCAACTGGGCAAACTGCTGTTGGACCAGTGGGATGTCGAGGGCCAGCCCACGCCGCCAACTCTGCCCCAACCACCATCGGCGCGACCCGTCGAACCTGTTCCTGTGTCTGGTGCCGTCGGTCCGAATGCGGATGGTGTCGTGCCGGCTCCGGCAGGAGCAGCGGCTGTTGGGACGGCTTTGGCCGCACAAATGTCGTCAACTATCGGCGCTCCGTTGCCGAGCGTGTCGAAGCCACTCGTCTCTGCCGATACGGCTGCGCGCCCCGTCAGCGCGCAAGAGCTTGCTGCCATCGCGCAACGCCATCCACTTCGCCCCATTGCAGAAGGACCCCTAGCTCATCCTGATACGAGTGCTGGCGGTGTCACGGCAGCTCAGCCCAGAGGGGAACAAGAGACCCCGCACCTCGCCTACGTCGGTCCTTCTGAACAGGATGCCAAATCGTTTAGGGGCAACACCCTCGTGGCTGTTGTCGTCGAGCCTCCAAAAATCCTCAGCGGTCAACCTGTTCAGTATTCTCCTGCTGCGGAGGCCTTGGGAGTCGCGATCATGGCAGTTGCGGATGGCGAGACGCGGCTTCCTCCGCCGCCCGTGAGACGTGTGGAAGAGGAGATAGATCCACGAATCCCTGTCATCAGGCCGCAACCGGTGGAAGAGCAGGTTGGAGGATTCATCAGCGCCTATCAGCAAGCGACACGGGGGGCGCAGGGGACGTAATCCCAATGCACGATCGATTAAGCGTTCTCGTAAAGTTTTTAAGAAGCTACACAATCCAATGGTAAAATTTTTCTTGAAGATGTAAGGACGCTGGACTAGACTATCCCTGTCACGAATGTGGCAGGGCGGTCGACGCGAAAGCTCACGACAATGAGACCACTCGAGCGACCCGGCAGGGTGCGGGTGGTTTCATCCATAAATTTCGCTTCATGAAAGACCACGCCTGTACAGGTGTGGTCGTTTTGTGATGGAGGGTAGGCAGGCGATGGAACGGATGGGCGTCGAGCGGCGGCGGGGACGGCGAGTGAACCTCGGGGCTCCTCTCTTGGTGCGCCGAGTGGGGGCGCCTGAGCCTGAGACGTTCAAGGAGCTCGTGGCGCACAACGTCAGCTTGGCCGGCGTCTATTTTGAGACCGATGAGGAAGAAGGCTTTCCGATGAACGAGATCTTCATCGCCTCCGTGTCCATCCCGGAATCTCATCGACGCGAGTTTCCGTTTACGCGATTGGCAGGCCCCTCTCGTGTGGTGCGGGTGACCGCGCTGCCTCAGGAGGGATCGGAAGAGAAGAAGCGCTTCGGCGTGGCGCTTGAGTTCGGCCGCGACATCACCGCCCTGACCGCCACCCCTCCCCGAGGCTGACATTCGCATGCGGACAAGCCAGGTGCGCATGATCGCTGTCCTTGTTGGGGCGCTCGCAGGATGCACGTCGCCTGCCAAGCCCCAGGCTGAATCGCCGGTGGCGGTCCGCGTGGCCTACTGGGGCGGGCCCGAAGAGCTGGCCATTATTCAGGACGTGATCCAGCAATGGCAACGCCAGCACCCGGACATCAAGGTTCGGCTGGAGCACACGCCGTTTAGCGTCTACATGAGCCGCCTGCTGACACGGATGGCCGGTGATGTCGCTCCCGACATCATGGCGACCGAGGTGAACATGTTTGTCAACTTCTGGGCGAAAGGCACGCTGCTTCCCCTCGATCCGTTCATTGAGCGGGATCCCACCTTCAGGCTCGACGACTTCTTCCCCGATGTGCTGCGGCGATTTACCATCGATGGCCACGTCTACGCGATCCCCAGGGATACCGCGCCCTTCGCCTGCGTGTTTTACAACAAGCGGCTGTTTGACGAGGCGGGGCTGCCGTACCCGACGGACCATTGGACGTGGGCCGATCTCTTGCGCCTTGCCACGCAGCTGACGAATACCGAGGACGGCCGCATTGTGCAGTACGGCGTGTACGCCTGGGCCTGGCAGAACTTCGTCTACAGCAATGGGGGGCGGCTGGTCGATGACCTCTACAGCCCAACCCGCTGCCTGCTGGATGACCCCAAGGCGATCGAGGGGCTCCAGTTCTACGCGGATCTGATGAACACGCACCATGTGGCGCCCACGCCGGTCGCGCTCGGCAGCCTGGCCATGGGGGCCCAGCAACTCTTCATGACCCAGCGCGTGGCCATGTTCTCATCGGGGATTTGGGAGACCCCGATCTTGCGCACGCTCACCGGCTTTGATTGGGACGTGGCGATGTTTCCGAAAGGCCCGAGCGGAATCCGCGCCTTCGGAACGGGCGGCACCGGCTACTGCATGTTGAAATCCACCAAGCATCCCGAGGCGGCCTGGGAGGTGCTCAAGGCCCTGGCGGGTCCAGAGGCGCAGGCTCGACTCGCCGCGCTTGGGTTGACCCAACCGGCGTTGCGGCCGGTCGCCGAAGGCCCCCCGTGGGCCCAAAGCCCCTTGCCGCCGGCCCATAAGGGGATGCTGAACGAAGCGGTGAAGTACGTCGTCTACGAGCCATTCATCCCGGAATGGCGGGAGATCTCCGAGTTGCACATCCTGCCCGAGCTGGATCTCGTGTTTAACGGCAAGCAGTCCGCTGCGGAGGCGGCGGCGAAGATCGTGCCCAAGGTGAACGCCGCCTTGGCGCAGCGCACGTTGTGAGGGACTTTTAACGTTGCTTAAGATTACGTCCATGTCGCGTAAGATTCTGTCTCTTGACACCCGGTCTGAGTTCTAGGTATGCTTTCAGTGTCAGTCAGTTGCGCCCCGTTCTAGGTATGCTTTCAGTGTCAGTCAGTTGCGCCCCACGAAAAAGGCCCACCCATCGTGAGATGGAGTAAGGGGGCAAAGCCACGGCCCCACACTGAGGTGTGGGGGTGCCGGGTTGCCGAAGGGGTGGCGGCCCGGTTTCTTTGTCTCTCGCAAGGAAGCGCTTCCTTGGAATGATCGACGAGACTTGGGAGGAGGAGCGAGCCGGCATGGGCATCGTCAACGACCTGCGGATGATGCGGATCTACGTTCGCTCCCTCCTCCCCGCTTTCTTGCTGCTCTCCGGCGTCGTCGCGCAACCCCGCGTGGCATCAGCCGGCCCTACCCCGATTGACCTGAGGGTTTCCCAGCTCTCGACCTCCTCATCGAGCACGACCTTTACGTTGACCTGGACTCCGCCGTCGGACCCGGACTTTGGCGAGTGGCTCATCGAGTATGAGCCTTGCTACCCCCAGCCCGGCTGTAGCCACATCCTCATCTGGGGCACCGCCACCTCTCCGCTGACCCTCACCCGGACGCTCCCCGGCATCTGGCGCTATACCGTCGTCTTCGGCTGGCTGGCTTCCGGAGGGCGGCTCCAGGTGACCGCCCAGAGCAATCAGGTCAGCGTTCCAACGCCGCAGACCCCCGTGCTGTTTGACGTCCCTCGGCCGCCGCTCGACAACGGGTTCCTGATGCAGTGGTCCAACGAGCCTGGAACCTCCATCTATCAACTGGTCGAAGACACCCGTCAGGACTTTTCGACCCCTGACGCCCCGCAGTACTGGCCGCGGGCGAACAGGGAACCCATTCCGACCAAGACCCCAGGGACGTATTACTACCGCGTCCGGGCTTGGAATGAGCTGCCCGAACGCGGCGGCAGCGCAAGCGGCTGGAGCAACGTGATCACGGTGCAGATCCTGTCCGATGAGGCCTTCCTCGACCTCCTCGAACATCGGCTCGTCGAATATTTCTTGGCGAGCACCTTCCCGAATGGCTTGACCCGCGATCGGCTCTCCACCCGCGGCGAGGCGACTGAGGTCGTCAGCATCGCCGCGACCGGATTTTATCTGTCCGGCCTCACCGTGGGAGCCGAGCGGGGATGGATGGCCAGGGATGAGGCGTCTGACCGCGCCAGCACCACCCTCCAGACGTTTCTGAGCGTCACCCCCCAGGTCCACGGCTTCTTCTACCATTTCCTCAACCCAGATGGGTCTCCCTCCGAGACGCCGTTTCTCGAAGTCTCCTCGATCGATACCGCCCTGTTCGTGGCCGGTGCGCTCCAGGCCGGCGAGTATTTCGGGGGCGAGGTGAAGACCCTAGCTGATGCGATCTACCAGCGGGTGGAATGGACGTGGATGTTTGATCCGGATCGGGGTCTCATGCGATGGGGATGGGTCGACGAGGCGAGAGGGTTCTATGAAGGAGGCTATTACGATTCGTACGCAGAGTCGATCCTGTTGTATCTGCTCGCCATCGGCTCGCCCACCCATCCGATTCCAGCCGAGGCGTTGTACCGCTTCGCCCGCCCCAAAGGCAACTACCGCGGCCCGGATTTCATCTTCACCCCGGGAGGACAGCTGTTTACCTATCAGTACGCGCACGCGTGGTACGACTTCCGGAACACGACCGATGCGCTCGGCGTGAACTGGTGGCAGAACTCCATCGAAGCCGTCCGGGCGAGCCAACGCTTCGCGATCGACAACCCCGGCTACGGCTACAGCCAAGCGCTCTGGGGGCTCACCTCGTCCGATGGGCCGAATAGCACCTCAGAAAACCCGTATGGCTATCAAGGGTATGGGGCGCAGCCAGCCTACTCGAACATCCATGATGGGACGATCGCGCCCACGGGCGTCGGCGGCTCTGTGGCGCTGGCGCCCGATCTGGCCATCCCCTCGCTCAAACAGCTCTATACCGTCCATGGAGATCAGCTCTGGGCGGCCTACGGCTTCGTGGATGCCTTCAATCCCAATCGCGGCTGGGTGGATCCGTACTATATCGGGATCGACCAGGGGATCATCCTCCTCATGCTTGAGAATCGACGGAGCGAGCTCATCTGGCGGACCTTCATGCAGAATGCGCATGTACTCCGCTCGCTCGCCCGGGCGCACTTCTCCGGGTATGGAGCGGCGGATGTGACGCTCGAGGACTTTGAGGATGGGCAGTTTTGGACCCCCGAGTCCACGCTCGGCTGGTGGGACAGCGCCGGCACGACGGTCTATCAACGATCCCATGTGGGCGCGCCCGTGCTCGAGGGGCGGGCGTCGATGCAAGTCCAGTATGCAAAACGTGGGGACCCGTGGTCCCTCATGGGGGGCTTCCTTTCGACTGCGAACCCCCGGCGCGACATGAGTCATCATGAGCTCTTGACGCTCAACGTGTTTGGGGCCTGTGATCTCTTGGTGAAATTGCGTGACCAGAGCCAAGCCGAACAGGACGTGGCGGTGCTCAAGTCCAACAACCCGAACGGTTGGAATCGCCTGGTCTTCGATGTTTCGAGGCTCGGCGTCAATACGAGCGCGATCGACAACGTGCTGCTCTTCGTCGATCCAGGACAGGCGACATCCAGCGGGACCCTGTTCATGGACCAGCTCAGGCTCGAAACCCGCAAGCCGGCGGTCATCGAAGACTTCGAGGATGGCGATTTCTGGACCCCCGACACCTCGCTGGGGTGGTGGGATATCGACGGGACGCGCGTGTATCGGCGGTCTCAGTCAACAGATCCCAGCCACGGCGGATTCGGCGCCATGAAAGTGGCGTACGCCAAGGACGGCTTTCCCTGGTCGTTCTTCGGCGGGTCGATCGCGGGATCGAGTCCGCACCGTGACTTCACGCGGTACAGGCGGCTTGGCGTGTGGGTGTACGGGGCGGGCGAT
>JACPSR010000112.1 GCA_016193175.1 Candidatus Omnitrophota bacterium | reverse complement strand
TTCGCTCAGTCTCAGCCTGCCGCGGGTGATGCGATCGTCGTCGGCTCCATCGGAGACGCCAGCCGTCTCTTGCCGATCCTTGCGACCGACAGCTCCTCCGGCGACATCGTGGGCCTCCTCTTCAACGGGCTCCTCAAGTATAACGAGCGGCTGGAGATCGTCGGCGACCTCGCCGAGTCCTGGGCCGTCAGCGACGACGGCATGACCTTGACCTTTGTCCTCCGCCCAAACGTCCGCTGGCATGACGGGGCGCCGGTGAGCGCCGCCGATGTCCGGTTCACGTATGAAAAGCTGGTGGATCCGAGCGTCCACACGCCCTATTCCAGCGGCTACGAGCTCGTGAAGTCGGTGGAGCTCGTCGATGAGCGGACGGTGCGCATCAGCTACCGGGAGCCGTTCGCGCCGGCGCTCGAGAGCTGGATGATGGGCCTGATCCCGAAGCACCTCTTGGAGCAGGAGGATCTCAACACGACGAAGTTCTTGCGCCATCCCATCGGCCACGGTCCGTACCGGTTCGTCAAATGGAAGACCGGTGAGCTCATCGAGCTCCGCGCGAACCCGGAGTACTTCGAGCACCGTCCCTACATCGACCGCTATCTCTACCGCATCATCCCGGACCAGGCGACGCTGTTTCTCGAGTTGCTGACCTCGGGGGTCGATCAGACCGGCCTCACCCCCCTCCAGTACCGCCGGCAGACCGCCGGCCCGTTCATCGAGCGGACCTACCGGAAGTTCCGCTACCCCTCGTTCGGGTTCACCTACCTCGGCTACAACCTGCAGGACGAGCGGTTCCGCGATGTCCGGGTCCGACGGGCCATCAACCAGGCCATCGACAAGCAGGCCATCATCGATGGGGTGCTCTACGGCCTCGGCGCGGTGGCGACCGGGCCATATCCCAAAGAGTCGTGGGCCTGCGATCCCTCGGTGACCCCGGCGGCGCACGATCCCGCGGCCGCATCGGCGCTGCTCGCCGAGGCCGGGTGGGTGGATCGCGACCAAGACGGGTGGCTGGATCGCGACGGACGGCCGTTCCGGTTTACGATCCTCACCAACCAGGGCAACGAGGTGAGACGCCAGGTGGCCGAGCTTGTCCAGCAGCAGCTTGCGGCCATCGGGATTGACGTGAAGATCAAGGTGATCGAGTGGAGCACGTTCGTCCATGAGTTCATCGACAAGCGGCGCTTCGAGGCGGTCCTCCTCGGCTGGGGCCTCTCCCGCGACCCGGATCTCTATGACCTGTTCCACTCCTCGAAGACGAAGGAAGGGGAGTACAACTTCGTCGGGTACGCCAGCCCGGAGGTCGATCAGCTCCTGGAGCAGGGCCGGCGGACGTTTGACCGAGAGATCCGGCGGCGCATCTACCACGAGGTCCACCGGCGCCTCTACGACGATCAGCCGTACACGTTTCTCTTCGTGCCGGAGGCCCTCCCCATCGTCGCCTCACGGTTCCGCAACGTGGTCGCGACCCCCATTGGAATCGGCTATAACTTCATCGACTGGTACGTCCCGCGTGAGGAGCAGCGTTACCGCCGCATGGCTCCATAGTTCGTTGTCAAAGATGTTCGGTGTTCGTTGTCAACGATGTTCGTTGTTCATTGTTCGTTGTTCGGTGTTTGGTTCTTACCACGAACACCGAACACCGAACACCGAACAATCGAACGCCTCATGACCAACTTTTTACTTCGCCGACTCCTCGGCCTGATCCCGGTCCTCGTCTTGATCACGGTCATCTCGTTCGGGATCATGCACCTCGCCCCGGGCAAGCCCACCGACGCGGCCACGCAATTCAACCCGAAGGTTTCCCTTGAGGCACGGCAACGGCTCGAGAAGCTCTACGGCCTGGATCAACCGTTGCGCGTCCAATACCTCAACTGGCTGGGCCGCCTCGCACGGGCGGACTTCGGCCGCTCGTTCCTCGACGACCGGCCCGTGACGGAGAAGATCCTCGAGCGGATTCCCATCACCGTGACGATCAGCGTGGCCTCGCTCCTCCTCGTCCTGCTGATTGCGGTC
>JACPSR010000110.1 GCA_016193175.1 Candidatus Omnitrophota bacterium | reverse complement strand
GCCATCGTGGGCTCTCGTCGGGCTTCCCTGTACGGCTTGGAGGTCGCTGAGCGGCTGGCCTACGACTTGGCCCTGCGTGGGGTCGCGGTCGTCTCCGGTGTCGCCCGTGGGATTGACGGGGCAGCGCATCGAGGCGCCCTGAAGGCCCACGGACGCACGGTGGGGGTCTTGGGTGGGGGGTTCTGCCGCTTCTATCCCAAAGAGCACGAGTCGTTGGCCAAGCAGATGGCTGAGCATGGTGCGGTGATCTCGGAATACCCCATGCGCATGGCGCCGCTCGCGCAGAACTTCCCTCGGCGCAACCGAGTCATTAGCGGCTTGTCACTTGGAGTCGTGATCGTGGAAGCGGCGCAGACAAGCGGAGCGCTGATCACCGCGGACTGCGCCCTCGAGCAGGGCCGCGAGGTGTTTGCGGTCCCGGGTCCCATCACGACGGCGACCTCCCACGGGACCCACCACCTCCTGAGGCAGGGCGCGCGGCTTGTGACCTCGGTGGACGATATCCTGGAAGAGCTCCGGCTTAGCCCCCCGCCTCTTCGTGACAGCCCATCTGAGGCCGGGGTCCGTCCCACGGCGGCGATTCAGCTCCCCGAAACCGAGCAGCGCGTGTTCGCCTGCGTGGAGGCGGACCCGCCGAGGTACATCGACGCCATCGTCGCCCAGAGCGGGCTGGCCGCGCCGGAGGTCTCCTCAGCGTTGTTGCAGCTTGAGCTGAAGCGCTTCATCCGGCAACTGCCCGGGAAGCAATTCATTAAAACCCGTTCGGGGTTGTGGGCTGAGGGTTCTGGGCACGTGCCCTGAACCCTGAACCCCGAACCCTGAACGAGCATGCTTCATGGACGTGACCATCAACGGGGAGACACGGACGGTGCCGGAGGGAACCACCGTCTCCCAACTGTTGGAGACGTTAGGGGTGATGCCGGAGCGCGTCGTGGTGGAAGTGAACCTCACCATTCTGAAGCGGGCCGAGTATCCCCCGACGATATTACGGGAAGGCGATCGCGTCGAGATTGTCCGGTTTGTGGGCGGCGGCTGTATCAGCCACCAGACATCAGACACCAGACTTCAGTCTGATGTCGGACGTCTGACGTCTGAGGTCTGAAGAGATGGTAAAAAACCTCGTGATTGTCGAATCGCCGGCGAAGGCGAAGACGATCCATAAAATGCTCGGGCCAGAATTCCAGGTGACCTCCTCGATGGGTCATCTGGTTGACCTGCCGGCAAGCAAGTTGGGCGTCGATGTCGAGCATAACTTCACCCCGCACTACATCGTGATCCAGAAGCGGCGAAAGATCGCCAAGCAGCTTCAGCAAGAGGCGCGCGGGAGCGACACCGTGTACCTCGCGCCCGACCCCGACCGGGAGGGGGAAGCGATCAGTTGGCACCTGGAGCGGCTCTTGCGCGATGACGAGGCCGCCCAGGCCAAGAAGGCCAGCGCGAAAACAGGATCCCATGCTCCGAGGACAACTCGCCGGCGGTCGGCGTCCAGGTCGTCCGAGCGGAACGGACGCAAGATCTACCGCATTACCTTTCATGAGATCACGCCGCAGGCGGTGAAGATGGCCCTCCAGCATCCTGGGAAGATCGACCTCAACAAGGTCAACGCCCAGCAGGCGCGCCGGATCCTCGACCGCCTGGTGGGCTACTCCCTCTCGCCGCTCTTGTGGCGGAAAATCGGGCGGGGACTCTCGGCGGGACGGGTCCAGTCCGTAGCCTTGCGGCTGATCGTCGATCGGGAGAAGGAGATCGAAGCGTTCGTGCCGCAGGAATACTGGACCATCGAGGCCGAGCTCCGGAAAGCAGCCGGCAGCGCTGCGTTCAAGGCGCAGCTCGAGAAGATCGGCGAGAAGAAGGCGGAAGTGAAGACCCAGGCCGACGCCGACCGCATCGCCGGCGAGCTGCGGCAGCAGCCGTTCGTGGTCGCAGGCGTCGAGGAGAAAGAGCAGAAACGCTATCCCAAGCCCCCCTTCACGACGAGCACGCTGCAGCAGGAGGCGTTCCACAAGCTCGGCTACCCATCGGCTCGGACGATGCGCATCGCGCAGCAGTTGTACGAGGGGCTTGAGATTGGGGAGGCGAGTCCGGTCGGGCTCATCACGTACATGCGGACCGACTCGGTGAAGATCGCGAACGAAGCGCTGGCGGCGGTGCGCGGTTTCATCCCGAAGCAGTTCGGCAAGGCGTACCTCCCCCACGAGCCGCGGTTCTACAAGGCCAGGAAATCCGCCCAGGAGGCGCACGAAGCCGTCCGTCCGACGAGCGTCATGCGCACGCCCGAGGCGCTCAAGCCGTTCCTGACGGATGAGCAGCTCGCGCTCTATCAGTTGGTCTGGCAGCGGTTCGTGGCGAGCCAGATGGCGGACGCCGTCGACCGCGTGGTGGCGGTGCAGGTCGACGCGGGGCGGTTTCACCTCAAGGCCATCGGCCGCACCACCCTCTTCGCCGGCTGGACGAAGGTCTATCAGGACGTCGAGGAAAAAGCGCGCGACGAGGACGCCCCGCCGGAAGGCACCCTGCCGCCTCTCGCGAAAGGGGACAAGCTCGTGCTGATCGGCGTCACCCCCTCCCAACACTTCACCAAGCCGCCACGCCGGTATACCGATGCGTCGCTCGTCAAGGCGCTGGAGGAGGATGGCATCGGCCGGCCGAGCACCTATGCGCCGACGATCCAGACGATCGTTTCACGCGACTACGTGCGGCGCACAGGCGGCAGTTTCGTGCCCACGTCGTTGGGCCGGATCGTGACCGACATGCTCATCGAGCACTTCCCAGAGGTCATGGATCTCAAGTTCACCGCCGAGATGGAGGAGGAGCTCGACCGGATTGAAGAGGGGGACCTCGAGTGGGTGTCGGTGGTCCGGCACTTCTACACGCCGTTTTCCCTGCGCGTCACGAGCGCCCAGGAGAAGATGCGCGAGGTCAAGCGCGAGGTCGTGCCGACCAACTACGTCTGCGAGCGGTGCGGCAAGCCGATGGTCATCAAGTGGGGGCGCTTCGGCCAGTTCCTGAGCTGCTCCGACTACCCGATATGTAAGAACGCCCGCGCCCTCCCCACCGGGGTGGCCTGCCCTCAGCCGGGCTGCGGGGGCGAGCTCGTCGAGCGCCGAGCCAGGGGGCGACACTTCTACGGGTGCTCGAAGTACCCGACCTGCCGGTACACGACGAGACGCCTTCCAAAAACCGAGGACGGCTCAGACACCCTCTCTGAGGCTCAAGGCGAATCAGACAGGGATGCCACGCAGCCCTGATCGGCGAGCTTCCGCGCCCTCCACGGTTCTGCAACCGCAGAGCACGCAGAGCGCTGTTGAGCGATCGATTCGCAGAGCACGCAGAGGGAACCGCCGCTCTCTGCGGCCTCTGCGGGTTCCCTCTGCGCCCTCCGCGGTTGCACGGTTCCTCCGCTATCTGAGCACGGAGCGCAACGCGTCCCCCTACACCTGCCTGAATTACGCCCTTGACCTCGACCAGTTCTTTCAGGCGCTGGGGCATCGACGGGTGAGGGGGGTGAACTCCCTCGACATCCGGCGCTTCGTCGCCCACCTCAGCGCCCGGCAGCACGCCCGACGGACGATTGCGAGGAAGCTCTCCTGCGTGCGGAGCTTCTTTCGATTCCTCTGCCGCGAGGGGACCTTGGAGCACAACCCTGCGGCCGCCATCCCGACGCCGCGCCTCGAGAAGCGGCTGCCCTCATTCCTCGATGAACAGCAGATCACACGGCTGTTGGAAACGCCGCCGACCAAGAAGTGGCAGGGGTGGCGGGACCGAGCCAT
>JACPSR010000120.1 GCA_016193175.1 Candidatus Omnitrophota bacterium | reverse complement strand
GCTTGGAGAGCCGCGCGCGGTCCGCCCCGACGATGAGCGGGATGTGCGCGAAGACCGGCAGCGGAAAGCCAAGCGCCTGGTAGAGCACGAGCTGCTTGGGGGTGTTCGCGATGTGATCATCGCCGCGGATGACGTGGGAGACCTGCATGAGCGCATCGTCCACCACGCAGGCGAAATTGTAGGTCGGCGAGCCGTCAGACTTCATGAGGACCAGGGACTCAAACAGCGTCGTGTCCACGGTGATGTCGCCGCGCAAGAAATCCCTGAACGTCACCTGCTGCGGCAGGACTGGAAACACCACCGCCCCGTCCTTCTCGATCGCCGTGCCGCTCTGTAGCAGCCGTTGCGCCTGCTCCTGGTACAGGGCAAGCCGCTGGCTTTGAAAGATCGGCCCCTCGTCGGCATGGATGCCCAGGAAGGCGAGGCCGGCGTAGATATCTTCAAGGACAGCGGGGTTGGAGCGTTTCTGATCCGTGTCTTCGATGCGGAGGATGAAGGTGCCGCCGCTGTGCTTGGCGAAGAGCCAGTTGAAGAGGGCGGTGCGCGCGGACCCGACGTGGAGCTTCCCCGTTGGACTTGGAGCAAAGCGTACACGCACACCCATCACGAATGTCACGCGTCAGGCGTTGGATGTCGGGGACTCGGACAGGACGCCCAATGGATCCGCTGAGGCACGCAGCCGGCGGTACCAGGACGCGATTCGGGTGACCAGATGCTCAGGGTCGAGCTGACAGCGCTTGAGGAGCTCGTCGCGCTTGCCGTGTTCCACGAAGGCATCCGGCAGCCCAATCCGGAGGTGGGTGATCGCCGAGCAGCCGAGCGCATCAAGTACTTCCGACACGCCGCTGCCGAATCCCCCGGCCACCTGCGCCTCTTCCAGCGTGACCAGGGCGCCGAGTTGCGCGGCGCGGCGCACCATGGCTTCATCAAGCGGTTTCACGAACCGGGCGTTGATGACCGTGGCCTCGATCCCTTCCTGCGAGAGACCCTCCGCCGCCTTGAGCGCAGGGTAGACCATGCTGCCGAGGGCGACGAGCGCCACGTCGCTGCCGGAGCGCAACAGCTCTGACGTGCCGGCCGCGATCGGCTTCGCCGTTCGGTCAGTCGCCGCCCCACCGATCACACCCCCCCGCGAGTAGCGGATCGCGACGGGTTTCTCCTGCTCCACCGCCCAGCGGAGCATCGCCGAAAGCTCCGTCGGATCCTTGGGCGACAGGATGATGAGGTTGGGCAAGATGCGGAGGTACGCGATATCGAAGACTCCGTGGTGGGTGGGGCCGTCTTCCCCGACAAGGCCTGCGCGGTCAATCGCCAAGACCACCGGCAGCTCCTGGAGGCAGATCTCATGCATGATCTGATCGAACGCCCGTTGGAGGAACGTGGAGTAGATCGCCACGATCGGGCGCGCCCCGCCACGGGCCAAGCCCGCGGCCACCCCCAGGGCGTGCTGCTCCGCCATACCGACGTCGATGCAGCGGGTCGGATACCGCTTGGCGAACTCGCTGACACCGGTTCCCTCCGGCATGGCCGCCGTCACCGCCACGAGGCGCTGATGGGCCTCGCCGAGCCGAACCAGCTCCTCACTGAACGCCTCCGTAAATGAGGCTGCAGGCTGCAGGCTGCAGGCTGCAGGCTGTTTCGTCTTTCCCTTGAGCCTTGAGCCTTGAGCCTTGAGCGCACCCGTGGCGATATCGAACGGCTCGATCTTGTGGAACCGCTCAGGATCCTCTTCGGCGAAGCGATAGCCTTTCCCCTTGAGCGTCGAGACATGGAGCAGGATCGGGCCTTTGAGCCGCTTGACGTTTTTGAACGTCGTGATGAGATCGGGAAGGTTGTGTCCGTTGATCGGCCCGACGTACCGGAATCCCAACTCCTCGAACACCAGGCCCGGCACGAGCAGCCCTTTGAGCGACTCTTCAACCTTGCGGCCAAGTCGAATGAGCTGGGGGCCGTGCGGGAACCGCCCCGCCAACTGCTCGATGTCGAAGCGAATCTGGTTATAGGTCGGGTTCGTGATGATGCGGTTGAGGTAGCGGCTCAGGCCTCCTACAGGTTTGGCGATGGACATCCGGTTGTCGTTGAGAATCACGAGGAGGTTGTGCTTGAGATGCCCGATGTGGTTGAGCGCTTCCAGCGCCATCCCCTCGCCGAGGCTCGCGTCGCCGATGATGGCCACGACGTGCCGGGCGCCCTTCAGGTGGTCGCGAGCCGTGGCCAGGCCCAGGGCGGTTGAGAGGACGGTGCCCCCATGGCCGGTCGTGAAGAGGTCATACGGACTTTCATCCTTGTTGTTGAAGCCCGAGAGACCGCCGAGCTGCTTGAGGGTGTTGAACCGATCGCGCCGGCCGGTCAGCAGCTTATGCGCGAAGGCCTGGTAGCCCATATCCCAGACGAGCTGATCCTTCGGCGCCTCAAAGACGTAGTGGAGCGCCAGACACAGCTCGACCGCCCCGAGGCTGGAGGCGAGATGGCCGCCCAGCTTCGAAATGGTCTTCAGGAGCTCCTCTCGGATCTCCTGGGCCAGGGTTGCCAGTTGTCGATAGGTCAACGACCTGATGTCCGCTGGGCGTTCAATCGTCGGCAGGATGGCCATGAGCCTCGATCCTATCGCGCTGAGATGGCCACGAGCCAGTCGGCAAGCTGCCGCAGGATCCCGGCCCGTTTCCCGAACGGCTCAAGCGCGCGGACGGCGCGCGTGATCAAGCGCTTGGCTTCGGAGCGCGCCTGATCAGCCCCCATGACCCGCGCCAACCCCTCGACGTCATGCACGTCATCGACGAGCTGAAAGGCCAACCCGATCTCCTGGCCGTAGCGCTCGAGCCGCTTCAGCGGCGGCCCGCTTGCCGCGCCCCCGGCCAGGGCGCCGGCCGCGACGCTGGCGCTGATCAGGGCCGCCGTCTTGCGCTGAGCGATATCCCTCAGGGTGCGCTCCGTCGACGTGCGCGGTTGGCTGATGACCTGGAGGTCCAGCACCTGCCCGCCGATGAGCCCGACGGTCCCGCACGCGTGTCCGAACCTCCGGATGATCGCGAGGGAGTTGGGGGCGCCGTTGCGGCTCAAGAGCTCAAACGCGAGGGTCAACAGGGCGTCCCCGACGAGGATCGCGTTGCCTTCCCCGAACTTCCGATGGCAGGCGGGCTGCCCGCGTCGCTCATCGGCGTTGTCCATCGCCGGCAGGTCATCGTGGACCAGCGAGTAGGTGTGGATGAGCTCCACGGCGCACGCGGCCGAGAGCGCCTGGCGCGCCGGCGCTCCGACCGCCTCGCACGCCCCGAGACAGAGGAGCGGCCTGAACCGCTTGCCCCCCGGGAACACGCAGTAGCGCATCGCCTCATGGACGACCTGCGGCGGAAGCGCCGCCTTGGGCAGCGTTCGCTCCAACGCGTCATTGACGAGCGCCGTCAACCGCTCAAGTCGCTGCGTCTTCGGATGGCTGGCGATCAGGGATGTCATCATCAAAGGGGACCAGCGCGGCCTCGCCAACGTTCGTCTTCACGAGTACGTGGACTTTCTTCTTCGCCTGGCAGAACTTCGTGACGATCTGAAAACTGGGTTCAGAATGGTACGTCCTCGTCTTTCGCACTAGCCTCGCCTCGTTGAGCTCCGCGCGGTTCGATCGACTTCACGATTTCTTTTGCTTCGGTTTCGACCTGCTTGATCTTTTTAGTGCAGAAATCGATGAGTTCCTTAGCTCGTTTTAACCGTGGAACCAGGTCGTCGAGGGTAACTTGATCACCATCAAACTCGTTGAGAATACCATCGAGTTCTTTCTTCGCTTGCTCAAAACTTTTAATTTTCTCCTCACTCATCGGTTCCCTCCAGGTCATTCGCTAGCTCAGTAGAATTCACCTGGCTATGGATCATACCATCGCTTACCTGGATTTCGACGTCCTCTCTCGCTCGGACATGTGTTACACGAGTCACAATGCCACCTCTAGCGTTGCGCGTGATGCTAAAACCACGCTTTAGTGTCTTGATAGGGTCAAGCATTGCCGCTCGATCGCTAATTCCTTTAATCCGTAAATCAGCCGTGGCAATCGTATTTTGCGTGTACCGTCTTATAGTTGGACCCGCTGTTGACAACCACTGACGTTCTCGCAACAGCGTCTGGGTCAACCGTGGAAATGTACATGAGCGCGTTCGCTGGATAACCTCCCCAGTCCTCTGCTGGATCAGCTGGTTAAGTTTTTGGACTAAGCGCCGCTGGTCCTTCCATATCAGCTTTTGCTCTCTCTCAAGAAATTGCTGGGTGCGCTCCAACCTAAAGCGCTGTAAGCTGCTTCGGAGAAACTGCTGACGCTCTGAAACAACCGCCTTGCTACGGGCCACCACATCTCGCCGTCGACCCGCCAACCACTCGGTAGAACTCAAAACCACATTCTGAGCTGTCTCGATAACTGCGTGCCCCCCGTCCTTCACAAGCGTCTGTCTGGTGTGAATGAGATCGCTGGCTCCCTGACCAAGCTGATTGAGTGTATCGGAGAGGAATTCAAGGAACGCCTTGACGCGATCAACTAGGAACTGTGCAACGTCTGTGGGTGTTTTTAGATTTGCGTGGGCGACCACGTCTGCAACAGAGACATTGTGCGTGTGCCCAAGACCCGTTAGGACAGGTAGTTGTGAAGTAGCGATTGTCTCAGCCAAGCCCAACCGGTCGAACCAGCTCAAATCCGTATCCCCACCACCCCCTCGCACGATGACGATGACGTCTACGGAACCAGTGCGATTGAAATGCCGAATTGCAGAGGAGACTTCTGGTTCAACTTGGGATCCTTGCATGGCCGCATGAAGGAATTGGATCTTAAAGGCGGACCCGCTCTGTTCGAGGTGGGTGACAAAATCGGTAAAGCCAGCTGAACCCTTAGAGGCGATTAAACCAACATGGAGGGGGACAAGGGGGATGGTGAGCTGCTTGTTGCGATCGAGGAGTCCGCGCTTGGTCAATATTTCGATGATGCGTTGGCGGTTCTGCGCCATGCGACCAAGCGTGTAGGTCGGGTCGACGCCGCACACATGCAGTTGATAGCGACCGGCTTTAACCCAAAGGTCGACCTCAACTCTAAACCGCACTTCGATACCATCCTGTAGCTGAAAAGCGTTCTCGGCGCGTCGAAGGACGGTCTCAATAACTTGTCGGTCTTGTGGGAACATGATGGCTGTAACGCTGGCCAACACATCATCTGAATCCACGCTTTTTTCCGCTAACGTGAAGGAAACTGTTTTTCTATCCTTTCGCCGGTCATAATCCTGAATTTCGCCACGGACCCATAGCTGCCTTGGAAACTGCTGATGCAACACAGACTGAACGAGTTCGTTTAACTCTGAAACAGAAAAGGTAGGTTCGTCTGCAGTTTGCAAAGGCATTGACGAGATGAGCTCAAGTTCGGAGGCGTCAGCCATGACTACAAGACTTCAATGAGGATTGGACGGAAAATGGCAGAATCATAGGAGCCTGCTGTCACTCTCCTGTGCCGCGGACGGGTCCATCAAGGGTCTTGGTGATCCGTTCAACAGAGAGGGCCTTGCCGGTCGTCGGATTGACCTCAACCAAGAGGCCCCGCAGCTGGACGTTCCCCTCGGCCACCTCGGATCGGTTCGGGAGATGGGAGAGAAACCGCTCCAGGATCTGATCCACCCGCCGGCCGATCACCGAGTCATACGGCCCGGTCATGCCCACATCGGTGATGAAGGCGGTCCCGCGCGGCAGGATGCGCTCATCGGCGGTGGGGATGTGCGTGTGCGTGCCGAAGACGCAGGACACCTTCCCATCCAGGTACCAGCCCATCGCCACTTTTTCGCTCGTCGCTTCGGCGTGCATGTCCACGATGACGACCGGCGTCACGAGCGCCAGGCGCGCCAGCTCCCGATCCGCGGTGCGGAAGGGGCAGTCAATCGCTTCCATGAAGACGCGGCCCATGACGTTCAGGACGCCCACCTTCTGGCCTGAGAGCGTCTCGACGATCGTGGAGCCGGTGCCGGGCGCCCCATCGGGGTAGTTCGCCGGACGGATGACGCGATGGTCGAGTTTGAGGAG
>JACPSR010000122.1 GCA_016193175.1 Candidatus Omnitrophota bacterium | reverse complement strand
CGCTCCTTGGAGACACCCAGGACGCGGCGAAACGCATCGAGGAGGCTGTGGGTGAAGCGCATGGTCGTCACCGGTCGGGTGATCTTCCCATCCTCAATGAGGAAGGTTCCCTCGCGCGTGAGGCCGGTCATGAGCGCTTCGTGGGGATTCAGCAATCCGTTGACGTAGTGGAAGCGAGGGATGAAGAGGCCTCGCGCGCACGAGCGGATCATCTCAGGGACCGTGATCTTCCCGGGCGCCATCACGAGGTGGAGCGGCAGCGGGCCCTCCACCTCACCGGGCGGCATCCCATGTCCGGTTGAGGGATGGCCGAACCGCTTCCCATACGTCGAGTCATAGACGATCCCGGCGGCCTTCCCGCGATCGATCAGCGTGACGTTTCGTTTCGGGGTGCCTTCGAAATCACACGGCATCCGCAGGACGGACGGGTCGTTGCCGTTATCGACGATGGTCAGCAGCGGTGAGAAGATCCGCTCACCCATGCGACCGGCGACGCAGCTGGTGCGCTCCTCGACGCTTTTCGCCCCGAACGCGGTGTAGCCCAGCCAGGTGACCAGCTCGCCGACCGCCTCGGGCTCCAGGATGACTTCGTACGTTCCCAGCGGAAGCCTCACCGGCTCGTTCCGGTGGAGCGACTGGCTGAGCGATTTCTTCAGGAGTGTTTCCAGATCGATCCGGTTCACGTCCCGGTGCACGGCGCTCGCGTACCCGGAGAGCCTCCGGTACATGGTCACGAGCTTCGCCCCCGCGACGGTCGAGGCGGCATAACACGAGACGCCCGCCGAGTTGACGACGCCGAATTCATCCTCTCCGGTTACGAGCGAGCCGGCCAGCTCAGCGCCCGCTCCTTGGCACAGATGGAAGAGCCGCTTCACGGACGACACGCACGCGGCCGGGCTCAGGCGGACGGTCGCCGGGTAAGAGTCAGCGCTCGTCCTGATGTGGTGTCGGGCCGGCAGGTCCGGGAGGTCGTCTTGCGCGGGCGAGTGCTTGGCGATTTCCGCCGCAGCCCGGACGCATCGCATGAGGCTCTGCGGCTCCAGCGTGTCGGCGCCGGCCACGCCCAAGCGGCGATGGTGGATCATCTTGACGGTGACGTTGACGCTCTCCTGGAGGAGGCCCTGGTGGATGGCCCCGTACGCGAACCGAAAGACTCGTCGGCTCTTCGCATGGGCGCAGGCACTGACGCCGTCGGCTCGGCTGCGCTTGACCAGCCTGGAGAGCTCAGTGAGTAACCGCGATTGACCAATCATCGTTTTAGCGTATAGCGTGGAGCGTATAGCGTATAGAAAAATCGGAAGGTTTGCCTATACGCTGAACGCTCTACGCTGTCATGTTGCGGGAGCGACCGTCACGCCGTCGAACCGGGCGTAGGATGATCCATGACCGACGTGCATGAGCTGCATCGGCTCGCCTTTCGCGCAGTTCGAGACCCCCCACAACCGCCAGTCCTCACGGCGCCCGACGCCGGTGCACCGGCCCCAGAACTGCGGGGTGAGGCCGGTGTAGAGCGGGTTCTTGACGATCCCCCCCAATGAGCCGTTCGTGATCTCCCAGCCAATCTCCGTCGTGAACTGGAAGTTGAGCCGTCGGTCGTCGATCGACCAGCTCTTGTTCGTCGACAGGAGGTAGCCTCGCCTGACGCCGCGGCACAAGGCCTGAAGCGTCGCCTGCCCAGGCTCCAGGTTGACGTTCGTCATGCGCACGAGGGGCGGCACGTCCCAATGCTCGGCGCGCATCGCCCCGCCGCTGGACGGCAACCGGAGGCGCGCGGCGGATTCGCGGGAGCTGAGGTAGCCGACGAACCGTCCCTGGCGCACGATGTCCACCCGTTGCGCGGGCACCCCCTCATCGTCAAATCCGAAGCTGCCCACCCCGAAGGGCGTGGTGGCATCCGCCACGATGTTCACCTCGCGCGAGCCGTACTGGAAACGGCCCAGGCACTCCGGCGTCAAGAAGCTCCCGCCCGCGTAGCTGAGCTCCTGACCGAGGGCCCGGTCCAGCTCGACCGGGTGGCCGCACGACTCATGGAGCTGCATGACGGCTTGGGTGGGATCGAGGATGATCGTCATCTCCCCGGCCCGAGGGGAGGGGGCGCGGAGGAGCTGGAGGACCTCGTCTTTCGCGGTCTTGGCGCCTCCGACGAGATCCAGCCCCTTCACGTACTCAAATCCCGCCTGAGCGAGCGCGCCGTGATGGGAGTTCGGGAAGCTTCGCGTTTGCGCCTCGTGGCCATGCTGCGCGACCACCTCCAACCCGGCGCCGCTTTCAATGAGGAGCTGCTCAATCTCGGCCCCTTCAGTGGAGCAGAAGAGCTTCCGGCGTTTGTAAAAGTCCATGTGGCTGCGGGCTCGCTTGATGGCGTCGGGCCCCAGGAGCGTGGTATTCGCCCATAAGAGGTAGTCGAGCTTCTTGGCCAGCGGCACATCAAAGGGATCGATGGCGTAGCGAGAGACATGGCGGGCTTTGACGGGTGTGACGACGGCCAAGGGTCGTGGCTGCCGGTTCAGGATGGCGGAGGCCTTGGCCAGGCCGATGGCCTGGGTGGCGGCTTTCGTGAGGCTCCGAGGCCTCAGGTGCGGAGTGGCCGCGAAGCCCCAGGAGCCTTTGATGAGGACGCGGATGCCGATCCCGCCGCTCTCAAAGAGGCTGATGGAGGATGCCCGGCCCTGCTCCACCACGAGGCTTTCATGGAGGAGGTGCTCGTACCGCACATCCGCGTAGTCCACGCCGCGGCGTCTGAGGTCGCGGATGAGGCGCCCGATCAGATCTCGAGGGAGCGATCGATCCGTCATGAGCGCACACTGTACCACACTTGCGGCGCAACCGACAAGTTGCCTACGCCACACCACAGATGACTTGTAGCGATTGTTCATGACCCGTCCCTGGTATAGAATAAGCGCCGGATGGACTACCTCCCTCGATCCCTCCTCGATCGACCGTTGCGCCGCTTGGGACGGGCCGCGCTCCTGGATCGGCTCCATGCGATGCGCGCGCTCGCCGATGTCCGGGGGATGCGGTATCTCGATGACGCGGGACGCGCCCGAGCGATCGAGATCGCCCTCAAGCCGTGGGTCCTGACCAACGAGCAGCTGGTCGTGTTCCACCATGTCGCGCGGACGCTGGCCGACGCCCTCCTGGCGCTTGCCCGCCTCCACGCCCGAGCCCCCGCGGTGCGTGAGATCGTGCGCGTTGAGCCGGAACGCGAGCGCTGGCTGCGCTTGGCCTCGCATCCGACGGCTCGCCCCCTCGCCGTGGTCGGTCGCCTCGACTCCACGGCGATCTACGACCATGCCAGCTGGCGAGCCGACTTCCGGATGTTGGAGCCCAACACCGTCGGGGTGGGCGGGGTCCACTACGCGCCGACGGCCTGCTCCATCGTCATGGATGTGCTGGGCGATGTCCTCGCGAAGGCGCTGCCCGGCCGGGCGATCACCGCCACGCCGGATCCGCGCCAGCTCTTGATGGAGGAGCTGCGGGCGGTGGCCAAGCGGATCGGACGCCCGTTGCGCGGCGTGGCGCTGATCGAGAACACCGACTACACGACCGGCACCGACGAGTTTCAAGCCCTCGCGCGCTCGCTGAGGACGCGGGGGCTCACGGCGGTGGTGGCCGATCCGCGCGACCTTCGCCTGGCCCGCGGCCAACTGATGGCCGGTTCGACCCCCGTCGATTTGCTCTATCGGGACTCTGAGCTGGAGGAGTTTGTCGAGATGGAGGCCTCCGGGCGCCGGCTGAGCGCGCTGCGCCAGGCGGTCAGGGAGGGGCGGCTCATCTCCGGCCTCGCCTGGGAGTTCGATCAGAAGTCGGCGTGGGAGATCTTCACGGATGAGCGCTACGCGCGGCACTTCACCGTCTCGCAGCGGCGGCTGTTCCGCGCGCACCTCTTGTGGACGCGGCTCGTGCGGGACGCGAAGGTGGCCGACTCTACCGGGCGCCTGATGGACCTCGCGCCCTTCATCCGGCGCAACCAAGAGCGGCTTGTCCTGAAGCCCAACGCGATGTTCGGCGGCGAAGGGGTCGTCATCGGCCCGACGGTGAGCCGGCGCGAGTGGGAGCGCACGCTTCACCGCGCGCTGCACGGGCGGGAGCGCTACGTCGTCCAGCAGCTCGCGCGCATCCCGACGGATGTGTTCCCGATGTTGCGGGACGGCCACGTGCGCCACACCGAGCGGTGCGTCGTCTCCGGATTTTTCTTCAACTCGTTCGGGGTCGGCCTCGTCGGGCGCTTCTCCGGCCTCCCCGTCGTCAACGTCTCCCGCGGCGGCGGCCTCATCCCCGCGCTGTGGGTGCATTGAGGCAAGGTAAAAGGGAGAAGGCAAAAGGTAAAAGTAAAGTGCGAACTACAACTCACGGGGCACCATACTTCAAAAGAAATGAAGAGAATGGCGCCAGCCTAAGAGTCGACACTATTTAGCACGGTACTGCTCCGTCGAAAAGCCCCTGGCAGCGGGGCCTGCCGCCTGCGGGACCCCGCCGGCCGTCCTGGCCCACGCGGCGGCCCTTGGGTGCTGTCATCGGATATGAGGTGAGGGCTGTCGATGTCGAACGGCCGGCCGGCAGGGGCCTCCCCTCCGGCGTCACCCGCCGACAGCTTTTCGACAGAGCAGCACGGTACCGGTTTTCCCGGCACCAGTTTTCCGCGTCTCACGGATTTGCCAGGACATTTGGCGGTTGACGAATATACGCTAATAGCGTATACTTACTATGGAATTCGTAGAAACCAGCATCTTCACCCAGCGCATTACCAACCTGCTCACAGATGACGAGTATCACGATCTTCAAGCGGTGCTGGCCGAGAATCCCAAGGCGGGTGACGTCATTCCAGGTGCGGGTGGGTTGCGGAAGCTGCGCTGGCGGGCCACAGGCCGGGGCAAGCGGGGTGGCCTGCGCATCATCTACTATTGCTGGTCGGAAGAGCGGCTGTACATGATCTTTGTCTACGACAAGACTCAGCAGGGCGATCTGACACCTGAGCAGCTGAGAGTACTTCGCGCATATGTCAAAGGGGGTGTGCTATGAAGGCGAAGGACTTCAACGACTTACTCAAGAGTATTGGTGAGGCCAGAGCCATCCGGGCTGGTAAGCGCAAGCCGAGCCGCGTGATCACGTTCAACCCCGTCGAAGTGAAGACGATTCGGAAACGTCTGCACGTGTCCCAGACGCAGTTTGCCCACCTCATCGGCGTGAGCGCTGCCACCCTTCGCAACTGGGAGCAAGGCCGCACCTACCCTGAAGGAGCCGCGCGAGCGCTCCTGCAAATCGCCGCCCATCGCCCTGATGCGGTTCTGGAAGCCCTGCGGTCTTGAGGGTGTTTCCTATCCCCGATATCCCTCGGGATTCCACGCTGGCTTGGGATGGCGCTGAGCTGCTGAAGAAGCTGAACGGGCTTGGAAATTAGGCTCCATCAGGGACCGTTGCCTCCTTTTTGGGGTGTCCGTCAAAGCGGGGGTAGCTCACTTCGTCCTCAAGCCCGCTACGGGATCAACCAGACGTTTGCAGTGCGGATCGTCCTGATATGAGGACGGCTATTTTTCTGCAAAGGTAGCGCAACTAAAATTGTGTAAAGCCTGAGAGCGGCGCATCCTTCCACCCCCGGTTCAAGTGCATGAAGATCGCGTAGATGATCCGCTCGGTACTCGCCGGGTTCGAGAAGCACGAGAAGACGTTGGTGCGCCGGCG
>JACPSR010000121.1 GCA_016193175.1 Candidatus Omnitrophota bacterium | reverse complement strand
CGGTGACGCTTGAAGCGCTGATGACGAGCGTCGAGGAGGGACCGCGCATCCATACCGTCGCCCGCAACGACTGGGAGGGCGATGATCCATTGGACAACCGGATCATTGCGGATGCCAAGGGCGCTCTCGACGGCCGTGACAAGGCGAAGCTCAGCTATCCGATCCGGAACATCCACCGCAGCGTCGGAGCGCGCCTGGCCGGCGAGATCGCCAAGCGCTACGGAGATAAGGGGCTGCCCACGGCGACGGTTGACGTCGTATTTCGCGGCGTCGCGGGACAGAGCTTCGGCGCCTTCTGCGTCAACGGCATGCGCCTGACGCTCATTGGGGAGGCGAACGATTACGTCGGCAAAGGGATGGGGGGCGGCGAGCTCATCATCCGGCCGCCGGATGAGTCGCCGTTTGCCTGGCACAAGAACGTCATCATCGGCAACACGTGCCTCTACGGCGCCACGGGCGGTGTCCTCTACGCCGGAGGCCGCGCCGGGGAGCGTTTCGGGGTGCGCAACTCCGGGGCTCTCGCCGTCGTCGAGGGATTGGGCGACCACGGCTGCGAGTACATGACGGGCGGGATCGTGCTCATCCTGGGGGAGACCGGGCGGAACTTCGGCGCCGGCATGACGGGCGGCCGCGCGTACGTCCTTGATCAGGAGCGCCGGTTCGAGAAGCGCGTGAACATGGAGCTGGTGGAGCTGGCGCGGCTCGAGGCCTCGGAGGACATCGACAACGTCCGCACCCTCCTCGAGCGGCACTTCGTGGCGACGAAGAGCAATCTCGCCTTGGAGACGCTCACCAACTGGGATGACGTCCAGGAGCTCTGCTGGGTCGTGATCCCCCGCGGCAGCGGCGCCAAGCTCGAGCAGGTCGTGAGCGCCAAAGAAGGCTGAAACCGCAGAGGCCGCAGAAACCGCAGAACACAAGTCAAGCGCAAGTCTCGCTGAGGCCGCGGGGTTGCCTCCTCTGCGATCGGGCGCATCGTGCTTGGTCTCTATGACAGAGAACGTTATGTGATCGTGGTACGAATCGCCCGCCGTTCTGAAAAGACGTACAGAAACCTCTCTTAGGACATGATCCCCACCGAACACCAGATTCTGAGCGCATTGCGCGCTGTGCAAGATCCTGATCTTCGACGGGATATTGTCTCGCTCGGATTTGTCAAGAACCTCAGCGTCGGCAACGGGCGGGTGGCGTTTCAGATCGAGCTGACCACCCCGGCCTGTCCCGTCCGCGATCTGATGCGGGAGGAGGCGCGCAAGGCGGTCGCGGCGATCCCGGGTGTCACGTCGGTTGAGATCGGTATGACCTCGCAGGTGCGCCCCTCCGTCTCGCTGCAGGCCGCGGGTTCGTTGACCCCCACGATCAAGAACATCGTCGCGGTGGCAAGCGGCAAGGGGGGCGTTGGCAAGTCCACCGTGAGCGCCAACCTGGCGCTGGCGATCGCGCGGACCGAGGCACGGGTCGGGCTCATGGATGCGGATGTCTACGGCCCGAGCATCCCCACGATCCTCGGGATCACGTCGCAGCCGGCCGTTGATGAGCACAACCGCATCACGCCGGTCGCACAGCAGGGGCTCAAGGTGATCTCGATGGGGTTCTTCATGAAGCCGGAGGACGCGGTGATCTGGCGCGGGCCGATGCTGCACAAGACCGTCCAGCAGTTTCTCGGTGGCGTTCTGTGGGGCGAGCTCGACTACCTGCTCGTGGATCTTCCGCCAGGGACCGGCGACGTCCAGCTCTCGCTGTGCCAGTCCATCCCGCTCACCGGGGCGGTCATTGTCTCCACGCCGCAGGATGTGGCGCTCAACGTCGCGCAGAAGGCGATCGTCATGTTCAAAAAGCTCAACGCCCCAATCCTCGGCATCATCGAGAACATGAGTCATTACGTCTGCCCACACTGCGGCACGCGGGATGACGTCTTCGGCAGCGGCGGCGCGCGCAAGACCGCAGAGCGGCTCGGGATCCCCTTCTTGGGTGAGATTCCGTTGGAGACGGCGATCCGAGAAACCTCGGACGCGGGTAAGCCGATTGTTCTCTCTCGGCCGGACTCGCCGGCCGCCAAAACCTTTACGACGGTCGCCGAACAGCTCGCCGCCCAGATCAGCATCCGCGCCATGCAAGGAAAGCTGACCCAGGAGATCAAAGTGACATTCTAATGCCACCTCAGCGCAGAGCCATACAGAGACGTCGTCCAGGGGAATTCGATCCGAGCGATATCTTTGCAGCCCTCAACGCAGCGCAGGTGAAATATCTTGTCATTGGAGGCCTCGCGGTTGTCCTGTATGGAATCCAACGGATGACAAGCGATGTTGATGTGTCGGTGCATTTGACGACCGATAATCTCAAGCGTCTTGCGGAGGCGCTCAAGCAGCTTGGATTTGTACCTCGAGTTCCCGCGCCTATTACTGGCCTGGCCGATCCCAAGACGCGGAGGCTCTGGACCCAGCGAAAAGGAATGAAAGTCTATTCGTTCATTGAGCCATACGGGATACCGCCACGCAATGTTGACGTCATGGTCACGCCACTCGAGAATTTTGAAGCGTTCTATCAAAAGCGCACGATGGCCTCGCTGCGCGGCGTTCCGGTACCACTCATCCCGGTCAATGAGCTCGCACGAATGAAACGAAAGGCTGGCCGCCCGCAGGACCTCCAGGACGTGCAGGACTTGCGTCTTCTTGGGAAGATTCCATGAAGCGCTATCCCATTGGATCCTATGAGGAGACACGCCAGTTCATGTTTAAACAATTTAATCGCCTCACGCCGGATCAAAAACTGGATTGGTTGTCCGCCATGGTCGCGTTCGTTGACGAAGTGAATCCTGGCGCCCAATGGCGACGCCTAGGGTTGCCTGTTCCACGCGGAATCGCTGGGCGGAGGAAAAGATGACGGCTGACGCATCCACAGCCGCGCCGGTGGAGGTCGGGCGGGCGAATCTGCATGATGTCCGGATCAGGTGGCAGGATGGGCATGAGAGCGTCTACCCGGCGCGGGAGCTGCGCCTCGCGTGTCCCTGCGCAGCTTGCATCGATGAGGTCACAGGCGCGGTGCGGATTATCGCCACGAGCGTCCCGCAGAACGTGGTGCCGCTCAAGATCGACCTCGTCGGCCGCTATGCGATCAGCATCCAGTGGAGCGACGGGCACTCGACCGGGATCTATGCGTTCGACTACCTGCGAAAGCGCTGCCCGTGCTGCTCACATAGCGTATAGCGTACAGCGTTCAGCGTATAGAAAAACGCGGAAGTGACGAACGGCGGGGCGGTGGACGAGCGGCCCGGCTTGGGAGACCCATGTGAGGTTTTCTCGGCATGCCAAGAACAGCATGCGGTTATACGGGATTACGGTCGCAGATATCGAACAGGTCCTCTCTGACCCTGATCGGCGGGACCAGGAAGGTCGGTATCTGAT
>JACPSR010000035.1 GCA_016193175.1 Candidatus Omnitrophota bacterium | reverse complement strand
TGCCACCCTGCCTCCTGAGCAGCGCCTTCCGATCCAACGGTACTACGAACGACGGATCCAGCCATTTGTCAAAGCGGATGGGCAGCTTGATGAGCCACGGATCCGCCGAGACCTCGTGTTCCTGCAGACGTTTCCCCACCGCTATCCCCACTACTATGAAGCGGCCCTCCTGTGGGAGGCCCTCCAGGGCCATGCAGCCGTCCGCCGCGCACCCGACGGGAAATGGCACCTCGCCCGCCTCGTTGCCCCCACCGCCTTTCTCGCCTGGTTATTACCATAAACGGTTTTTTTCTCACCCCTTGACGATCACTCAACGCATCAGGTAAAGTCTTACCAAGAAGCGAGCGGACGTTGACAATCGCTTCCATCTGAGAAGTCCGCCACCAAGCATGGCGGACCCCACACCCAGCGTACTGGGTGTGGGGGGCAAACCACGTTAAAGCGTGGGGCGCAAAGCTAAAGGGCCTACGGCCTAGCGCGGTGCTAGGTTAGGGCAGCCAGTTACCGGATGTTCTCCGAACATAAGTGAGGAGAATGCGCCCCTTGCTGTTTGCAGCAAGGGGTTTTTCATTGTGCGGGAGGTGGGGCATGGACAGGCGCTGGATCGTGGGACTTCTGGGATGTGGTGTGAGCTTGTGTCTTGGGGCGTCGACAAGCTTGGCGGCGGATGGAGACAGCGCGGCTGAGGCCGCGACGACCGAATCGGCGCTTGAGGGTGCCGGCCATGAGCAGATCCTCGCGACCATCGAAGAGACCCGAAAGACCGATCCAGAGCTTGCCCTGGAAATGGAACAACAGTTGAAGCTGTTGGAATCCGGGGAGCTGAACCTTCAGGACCTTGAGACTGCCGAGCGAAGCTTGGCGCTCGGGGCCCCGGCTGGGATCGGCGAGCTTCCTGGCGGCGGGCTTTCAGGTGTCACGCCGCTTCCCATGCCGGTGGTGGACATCGGGGCAGGCCAGATCGGACCTCCGACCGGCGGCTGGACCGGCGGGGAGTCTCTGCCACCCGAAGCCAGGAAAGAACTCGAGGAGCTGTTCAAGCAGGGCACCGGCGATCCGAACAGCGCGAAGGACCGGGAGCTTCGCGAGCAAGCCGGCGAGATCCTTGAAAAGTACGGCGTTGACCCTCGCGAGATGGGGACGGGCCGCGAGGGCCATGACGGGACCTCTCGGGAGGGCATCATGAACAGCCCTCGCGAGGCGTTTGAGCAGTGGGAGAGTTCTGAGCAAGGCCGCAATACAGACCCGGCCATGGTGGAGCAGTACCGCGAGCAGGCCGAGCAGTACCAGGCCGAGTTTGAGCGCGGGGGTGGGTTTGAGCGCGCCATGGAGCAGATGGCTCCCGAAGCGCGCGAGCAGATGGAGCGGCACTTCGGAAGCGAGCGGGAGGCGTTCGAGCGAGGAGGGCCGGGGACGGCTGAGCGCGAGTCCAGCGGCCCAGCCCGAGAGTCTGAGGCTCCGACGCGGGAACATGAGGCGGCTGCGAGAGAGTATGAAGCCCCCACGCGCGAGCATGAAACGATGACCCGTGAATACGAGGCGCCCACTAGGGAGCACGAAGCCGCTACGCGAGAGTACGAAGCGCCGACCCATGAGGCCGAGATGCCCAGCCGGGAGTACGAAGCGCCGACCCCTGAGTATCAGGCTCCGGAGCGAACCTATGAAGCTCCTCCACAGTACGAAGGTACCCCTCATTAAATGAAACGTGACAACAGAGGAGGGAAGAAGATGGACGCAGGGAACAGTTGGCGCAAGCTTCAGGTGGCTGTTGTGGTTGTCGGCATGGCGATGCAGTCGTCACCGATCGCCTGGGCCGCGTTGGAAACGGTGGATCCGGCGCTCCATGCGGCCGTTGAGGCGTTGGTCAGCGCCGATCCGGAGATTGCGGGAAATGCCGAGCTCGCCCAGATCTGCCGCCAGGTCGCGGAGTCGACGGTGCTGGATCCCCGGGAGCGGGCGGCGGTGACGAGCGAGGTCGCGGCCATCCAGCGGGAGGGCGTGGATATCGGCACCGTGATCCCGAAGGAAGTTCGCGAGGCGGCCCGCGAGCAGTTCACCAAGGTTCAGGGTGAGATGCGGGAGCAGCTCGAGAAGCTGCGCGCGAGCGATCCTGAGAAGGCCAAGGAGATTGAGCTGACCATGCGGGAAGGGGAGCGGCAGATGCTGGCCTTCGAATCCGGCGAGCGCTACACCCCCTCGCCGGAAATGGTCGCGCATGCCCAGGAGATGTTCGGCGACTGGGAGAAGGACATGATCGCCCAGGGCGCGCCTCCCGAGTTCGTGGAGCGAGCGAAGCTCGAGTTCGCCGCGTGGTCAGGCGGCGAGCATACGATGGGGTTTGGTGGACCGGGGCAAGGGTTTGCAGGTCGAGCCGGGCCGCCCACCACCGAGCAGATGCAGGCCATGGTTGACACAGGCAAGATGACCCCGGAGC
>JACPSR010000109.1 GCA_016193175.1 Candidatus Omnitrophota bacterium | reverse complement strand
CTGGAAGATTGGTCATCCGACCCTCGTCACGTATCGAAAGGGGCGCGTCGTCACGGAAGAGGGAACCGTCGGGGTCGTCATACGCACCATCCTGTTTGCGTTGGGCGTGGTCTTCCGCCTCGGCTACCTGCGGCCTGACCTCCTGTCACCGGCTGGCGCGCTCGGGGTGGCCCTCGTCCTCCACGCCTTCCACAACGCGGTCGTGGCTCCTCTGCTTGCCTTCTCTGCGCCCTGGCTCCGCTGGCCCCTGGGGATGGCTGGGGAAACCAAGGCCGGCCCGCAGGCCGGCCCTGTGGACGCCGTCGCTCGCATGTTCCAGTCGCTCGAAAAGGAGCCACTTCACGGGACGCGCTTCACGGAGCGCCGGTATGCTCGGAACGTCACTCAAGATCCGGACACGGGAACGTGGACGGTGGAATTCCAGATCGCCCCTCCGGGCTGGATGCCCAGCATTGTCGCCAAGCTATCGTCTAGCGTGTCTCCGACGGTCGGCTCCGTCCAGTTCCGCTATGATCCGGCTTGGCCCGCCCTCACCATCCAGCAGGCGCGGATTGAACAGGAGTCCCAGGGCGATGGTCTCTATAGCGCGACGGTTACCAGGGTGATGAGCGCTCTGCCTCCGCTCACACGGCTTCGCTTCGTGATCGATGAGCGCAACACGATCGAGACGTTGTACGACGCCTTGCCGCGGAACGTCCTCCAGAGCATGCCGGATGAGTTCGAGCTCTTTTATCTCAAGGATGAACAACGCATCTATCCTGCGGCCAGAGAGCTCGCGGTTCCGGGAATCAGGGAGGCGGACCTCCACCTTGTCACGACGAACGATGGGCACGTGTGGGTTGAGGCGCTGTCAGGATGGGACAGGTTCTGGAGCGAGCAGCCTGAGACGGGAGACGATGTGCGGCGCGCGCTCGAGGGTTTCGTGAACACCTATCAGTCCGAGCTTCATATGGCGCCACCGAGAGAAGTGATTCGTGAGATCGGTGACATGCTGCGCGCTGGTATTGCTCAACGGGTGATGGGTGAGGAACAGGAAAAGGAACGGCACGAGGAGAGCGATCCATTCCACGTGTTCTTGCAGACGCTTAAAGGTGTTCCCCCGACTGACTTGAACGACATCGCGTTTCTTAGGGCAACGTTGCGTTCCGTGCTGGTAGCGCACAACCTCATGGCGGCACTTCAGGCTGGTCAGTTGCCTACACTGGGGGATGCGCCCCTCATCGAGCGCGTATACTCGGTCAGGCGACTGCTTGCAGATGCCACACGGCGAGGTCCCGATGCGCTCAAGACTGCTCGACAAACTGCGTTGGGAGCCCTCGGCGAAGCTGCCAGAGAAGTGGCTTCCGGCGTGCGGCCAGAAATGAGCGATCCAGAAGTCAGCCGGTTGCTGAATCGATTTGTTGATTTGCCGTTCTCCAGAGTGCAGGCCTACTGGGCGGCCTCGCTCGTCCGTGGCAACGGGGTCTCAGACCTCCAGGTCCTCCGTTGGTATATCGGGGCGCAGGATCGGCAGCACAAATCCTCGCGGGCGATGAGTCGGAAGCCCAAGAACGAGGTGCCACGAGGCGAAGCGATTCGCAACGGACGGGCCGTGCAGTCCAGGGCTATCTTAGATTACTTTGATGAGGTCCTACGCCAGCATCCCGATGTCTTTCGGCGTGATCCCCGGATGGGATTTCGGCTCCTTGGGTTGGCGACCAGGAGGATTGAGAGCCCTCTCCATAACGTGCTCTTTAGCCTCATCGGGCAATCGAAGCTGTTCGAATGGGATTCGCCAGAGAGCCTCGCGTCCATGATCGCAGCAGATGTGGATGCGCTCCAGCGTTCCCTTGTGGATGCGCTCAAGCGTTCCCGGCCGAACGCTCCCCCGCTGAACAGTCAAGAAGATCACCTGCTGGCTCAGATGCTGCTCACGACGGCGTACCATATGAAGAAGCTTCAGGAAGGGCCGTCGACTGGGGCGCAATCTCCGACCGAGCCATCGACGGGTGGCGCAGCCACGCTGGGGCTTGGGGGCGGTGGACTTGGAGATTTCCACGGGATCAAAGGCGGAACACTGGCTCGCGGGGTGGTCCTTGGCGCCGCCCTTGGCACGC
The DNA here is from genome assembly GCA_016193175.1 of Candidatus Omnitrophota bacterium. GTDB lineage: Bacteria > Omnitrophota > Gorgyraeia > Aquiviventales > Aquiviventaceae > JACPSQ01. The sequence continues at coordinate 2,237 of JACPSR010000109.1, read as the reverse complement.
TCGCGGTGCTGTCTGCGGCCCAGAGCATGTTCTTCAACGAGATCAAGAGCGCCATTCCCACAAATGATCAAAGGGTTGCAGAGATCATTTTCGGTGAAGCGCTGAAAGACAGCGACCCAACAGGAGCTGCGCAACGACTCATTACGCGCTACCGCAAACTCGTCGAAGAGTTCAGCAGGACTCGTTTTACACGCGTCCCGCCATCTGGAATGACGCATAAAGATGTGCTGGTCGTTCAGAAGGCTGCGCCTCAAGCGGGTGAAGTAGAGTCCGGATTGCCAGGAGGGCTCAGGGGATTCGTGGTGGCGCCGTGGCTCGTTGACTGGTCCTCCGCCCCATCGTGGCTCAGCGGCGATGTCGTGGGAGTCCTCGTGGGCCTCCTCCTCGTGGCCGGCGTCGCGGGCGTGGCGGCGGTGGCGTCAGTCGTCGACACCCAATGGCTTCGTGCGATCTTCGGCAGAGGTAGTCAGCCTAGCGCTCCGGTGAGGGTCAACGTCTTCGAACGGACTCTTGATGCGAAGCATCGGATGAGCATATCCAAGGCGCGCCGACATCTCGCAGAGGTCGGCAGAGGAGTCCTCAAGGGATCTCTGACGTTCAAGGTCATTGGGGAGGGGCGCGTCGCGGTGTTAGAGGATCGACCTGCCGCGTCTCAGGGATCAACGAGCGAAACCAAAGAGACTGCTCGACATGAACGGGGGTTTGAAGAGCCAATCGATAAAGAGGGAAGGGTGCTAGTACCACAGGAGGTGGTTGACCAGGCGGCCATCTCACGAGCCGTGGTCCTTGTGATCAACAAGGAGGAGCGAGGCGTGGAAATCTGGTCTCACGCGGTCTATAAAAAGGTCCATCCTGAGACGAAGGTGGAGCCCAGTCCGAGACGTCGGAGGCGGGTAACCGGGCGGGTGGCTGGAATCCTGCTGGCGCTCGCGCTCGCGGCGAACGTCGTGGCGCCGATCCGCGGTGGGGCTCAGACGCCCGCCGTCCCGCCGACGCCAGCGCTGACCGATCAGACGCCTCCTCCTGCGGCCGGGGCGGCCTCCATCGATGAGGCGTGGCTGAAGGAGATGCGTGAGACGCTCAAGCGGTATAGCTGGCATCGCCTCGCTCGCCTGAACGCGGTGCAGGCACTGAAGCCCTATGTGCACGACGACCGAATCTTCATGGCGCTGCTCGAGTCGGCGCTCGACGACCTGGACTCGCTCGTGCGGCAAAGCGCCCGTGAGGCGTTGCGTCCGCTTGGAGATCGACGCCTTGGCGCAGGCTTGGTGAAGTTCGCGTTGGAGTCCACGGAGCCCCGCATGCGCCGCGAGGCCATCGAATGGCTTGCGGAGTTGAACGCCCGAGAGGCGAGCGTCTTCGAACTGCTCAGGGACGCCGCGCTTGATCGGCAGACCCCCCCTGAGAGGCGCATCAACGCGGCCATGGCGCTGGAGGGATTGGATGATGAGGGCGCCGTTGATCCGCTCATCGAGGTGGCCCGCGAGGATCCTATCCCGGGTGTGCGCCAGCGGGGAATCGAGATCCTCGGGCGGAGCTTGTTCCGCGAGGACCCCCGTGTCGTCGCCGCGTTCACCGAGGCGCGCGACCCGAAGCATGAGCCTGAGGAAGGCGTCCGACGAGCGGCGAAGGCGGCATCAGATCAACCGGCTCCTCAGCACGGCTGGTGGCGTCGGCCCCGCTGGATTTTGCCCCTTGTCCTCCTCGGCGCCTTCGCGCTGTTGGGGGCTTTCGCGCCTGGCGCCGGCGAGACCGCGGAAGTGCTGAACCAGGCGGCCCGGACGATTACTAGCCCGGCCGGGGCGGCGGGGAACGTCGAGACTGGTGGCGACATCACGACGTGGTACGCCTTCAAGGCGCTGCTGAGTCAGATGCTGCTTGCTGTGCCAGTGATCATCGGAGTTCCGATCGTGGTGTTGGGTGCCATGCTGGTTGTGGCCTTGATCGCTGCGGGGCTGCTGCGAGTTGTGGCTCGCCGGATTGCGGCGAGCGATCTCTGGCAGCGGAGCGCCGTCGGCCTGCGCGCTTTCCTGGGGTGGCCTGCGTGGATTCCGCCCATCACACCCGAAACGCCGACGCCGGTCACGTCCGCAACCCTGACGCCGGTCGAGCGCCTCTTGTTCCTCAAGGTGGGCATTCGGGGCGGCTCCCGCGATACGGAGGTCTGGCGACGTGAAGCAGGGCTGGTTCGCGACGTCCTCGGTGAGCTTGCTCCTCGCATTCCTCTGCATCATGCG